>JAFMJA010000021.1 GCA_017853735.1 Burkholderiaceae bacterium
TCTGATGTGACAGTGGGTTCCAATGATCCGATCAACCTGCAAAACTACGGCCAGGGACTGCGGTTTTCTATGAATTACGAAACCCTGGGATGGACTGCAGGGTTTTACGCAAATTACTGGGGTCTGGGCGACTCCAACTGGTCGCAGCAACTGATCAACGGCAATTATTCCGGCTGGGTCAGGGAGCCGAGAAATACCACCCAGGAAATTGGTTTGACCTTCAGGCTGCGCTTCCGCTAAACAGCGATTGGTATTGCTGCCGCAGCAAATTCTTTTGCACCTTGCCCATGGTGTTGCGTGGCAAATCTTCCACCACATAGCATTTCTTGGGAATCTTGAAGTTGGCAAGCTTCGCCTTGAGAGTGGCCAGGATCTGATCACCCTGCACAGCGCTGCCCGCTTTGCTGACAACGACGGCCACGCCTACCTCTCCAAAGTCCGGGTGAGGCACCCCCACCACCGCACTTTCGGCCACGTCAGGCAATTCATTGATATAGCCTTCAATTTCTGCCGGGTATACGTTGTAGCCACCACTGATGATCAGATCCTTGCTGCGCCCGACGATAGTCACATAGCCGCGCTCGTCGATTTTGCCCACATCCCCGGTCTTGAAATAGCCGTCGTCTGTGAACTCTTCCCTGGTTTTTTCAGGCATGCGCCAATAGCCCTTGAACACATTGGGCCCTTTGACCTGAATCCCCCCGATTTCATTGCGGGGCATAGGCTGGCCTGAATCGTCACAGACCCGCAGGCTGACCCCGGGCAGTGGAAAGCCCACCGTGCCGCCACGACGCTCCCCCTGGTTGGGGTCATAGGGATTGGAGGTCAGCATCACGGTCTCACTCATGCCATAACGCTCCAAGATGGTATGACCGGTGCGTTCTTGCCAGGCTGAAAAGGTTTCAACCAGCAAAGGCGCTGACCCCGCAATGAACAAACGCATATTGCGCACAGCTTCGCGCGTCAATCCTGGCTCGGTCAGCATGCGCACATACAAGGTTGGTACGCCCATGAAGACAGTCGCCTGGGGCAATTTTTCAATCACTTTTTTGGGATCAAACCGGCCCATCCAGATCATCTTGCTGCCATTGAGCAAGGCGCCATGCACTGCCACAAACAATCCGTGGACATGAAAGATCGGCAGCACATGGACCAGCACATCACCCGGCCTCCAGCCCCAGTAAGTTTTCAAGACCTGGGCATTGCTCAGCAGGTTTTCATGGGTCAGCATCGCGCCCTTGCTGCGTCCGGTAGTGCCACTGGTGTACAAAATCGCAGCCAGATCATCGGCCTTTTTGGAGGCCACATCATGTTTATCGGAGCAAAGCGCCGCGCGCTGCAGCAAAGTACCGGTCCGATCCTCATTGAGGGTAAAGACATGGCCGGTTCCGGCCTTGAAAGCGATCTGGCTGACCCAGCCAAAATTTTTGCCAGAGCAAACCACGACCGAAGGCTCTGCGTTGTCGATGAAATATTCAATTTCAGCACTCTGGTAGGCCGTATTGAGCGGCAGGAAAACATAGCCTGCACGCAGGGTGGCCAGATAAAGCATCAGCGCTTCCACCGACTTTTCCACTTGCACCGCGATGCGCGCACCTGCAGGCAGATCCAGTGATACCAGCAGATTAGCCAACATCGCAGTGGCGCGCTCCAGATCGCGCCACGAGTAGTTCAACTGGCTATCCGTCTCGATGGCTATTGCATCCAGATCAGTCGGGAATGCGTGGCGGAGGGCGGCAAATAGATTGGCATTGATTTCGGACATAAAAGCTACTTGGTTGATTCAGATTAGGCCCATCAAAATTCTGGACTGCGCTTTTCAAGAAAGGCGAGGATACCCTCCCGATGCTCTGAGCTGTCGGCCCAGGCATAGGCGGCAGGATCAGCAGCCAGGTCACCGGCCAAGCTGCCCGCCTGCAAAGCACGCAAGGTGCGCTTGTTCAGCTTCGCCGCTTGCGGCGACAGCGCAGCAATTCGACAGGCTGTGGCCATCGCCTCCCTGCCCACTTGCGCATCGTCCACCACCCGACTGAGAAAGCCGGTTTGAAACAGACGTTGCGCTCCTAGTGTGGCCGCTTCAAACAGGATTTCCTTGGCCAGGCTTGGACCGATCTGTGCGGCCACCAGCTCGATTTCGCGGGGTGCCATTGGAAAGCCCAATTTTGCGATGGGTGCGCCGAAACGGGTTGAGGTACCCGCAATTCGGAGGTCGCAGCAAGCAGCCAACTCGAGGCCGGCGCCCATGCAGTTGCCCTCGATCTGGGCCACCACCGGTAGCTCGCAGGACTGTACTGCGTCCAGGCCTGGCCACACCTCGTGTTCATGAAAGTTTCGCAATCCAGCTTCGGAAAAGCGAAAGTCGGGGTACTCGGCAATGTCTCCGCCAGCGCAGAACTGGCCGCCGTCTCCTCTGAGCACCACACAACGCAGACCTGGATCCTGCGCAATTTCCTGAAATACCGATCGCAAGCCATGCCACATGGCACAGGACATGGCATTGAGCTTTCCTGGATGCAACAGGCTCACCACGATCAGATGGCCTTGGCGCTCGGAATGGACCTGCCCGCTCATGGTCTAGTCGAAATCAGGCCGGACGAAGGCAGATGGGAAACAACTAATCAGTCAAGCTTGGCACCCGACAATTTCACCACCTGTGACCAGCGCTTGACTTCAGCGCTGACAAACTGAGCGAATTGCTGCGGCGACATATTGCTGAAGTCGGCCCCTTGGTTAGTCCAGATGGCCTTGGATTCATCGGTCAATCCGGCCTTGCGAATTTCCTCTACTGCGCGCGCCTGGACCTCTGCGGGGGTACCCTTGGGTGCCCAAATCCCATACCAGGTTTGCACCGTGTAATCGGGCAAGCCCAGCTCAGCAGCGGATGGCACATCCGGAAAGGCCGGATTGCGCCGATTGCCCGCCACCATCAAGGCCCGGATCCGCCCGCCTTTGATATGCCCAGCAGAAGAGCCCAGGCCGTCAAACATCATGTCCACATTGCCGGCAATCAAATCCTGCAAGGCAGGCCCAGCACCTCGATAGGGAATATGGGTGATGAAAGTACGGGTTTGCTGCTTGAACAATTCGCCCGCCAGGTGGTGGGATGTTCCGCTGCCAGCTGATCCATAGTTGAGGCGGCCTGGATTGTTGCGCAGCTCAGTCATGAAGGCCTTGAAGTCCCCGCTGATTTTCTTGGGGTTGACCACCAGCACCTGGGGCACGGTTGCCACCAGCACCAGAGGGGCGAAATCTTTTTCGATGTCGTAATCCAGGCGAGGGTACATGGAAGGGGCAATCGTGTGGTGCACCGCGCCCATGAAAAGCGTGTAACCGTCTGGATTGGCTTTGGAAGCAATACTTGCGCCCAAGGTGCCGCCAGCCCCGCCACGGTTGTCAATGATCATTTGCTTGCCAGTCAGCTTGGCAAAGGCTGCGGACAGCGGCCTGGCAAAAGCGTCGGTGCCGCCCCCTGCAGGAAAAGGAACGATCAGGGTGACCGGTTTGCTCGGCCAGGATGACTGGGCCTGGCTGGGCAGCGCCGAGGCTGCCATGCCCAAAGCCGCAGATTGCAGGATTTCACGACGAGAGTAAGGACGCTGCATGAATTTCATAGGATTTCCTCAACGACGTTGCAAATGATTGGCTTCCTGGGTGGGGAGCGCCATGGGCAGACTAGGTATTGTGCCTTGGCAAACGATAAAGCAGCACGCCCAGGGCCATCATTGGCAGGCAGAGCCACTGCCCCATGCTCAGCCCCAGGGCCAGCAAGCCGAGAAAATCATCGGGCTCGCGGAAAAATTCGGCAAGGAATCGCAAGGCGCCATAAGCGATCAGGAATACCCCAGACACCCGTCCCAGACGACGCGGCTTGCGCGCGTAAAGCCATAAAAGCACAAACAGCAGCAGTCCTTCCAACAGGAATTGGTAAAGCTGCGAGGGATGGCGGGGTGCGGGACCGGCCCCCTGGAAAACCATGGCCCAAGGCAGCGATGGGTCGGACACACGGCCCCAGAGCTCGCCATTGATGAAATTGCCAATCCGGCCTGCGGCCAGGCCGGTGGGCACACAAGGTGCCACAAAATCGGCCACCAGGAGCCAGGGCTTGTGCCGGCTGCGGGCAAACCACCACATGGCCACCATCACGCCCAGCAGGCCCCCATGAAAGCTCATCCCACCCTGCCAAACGGCCAGAATCTCTATCGGATGACTGAAGTAGTAAACCGGCTTGTAGAACAGCACATAGCCCATCCTGCCACCCAGCACTACGCCAAGTACGCCCAGGAAAAGAATGTCCTCCACATCCGACTTCTTCCAAGCCCCAGGCCCCTGCACCAAAGCAAAGGGCTGATGGTGCAGCCTGCGCAGTCCGAGCAGCAGGAACAGACCAAACGCCACCAGATAGGTCAAGCCGTACCAGTGAATGGCCAGCGGTCCCAGTTGTAGCGCGACCGGATCAATGTTCGGATGAATCAGCATGACCTAGATTGTGCCGTAGCAAGCTGCCTCACCTTGGCATCGGCTTACACTAAGGGCTTAGCTCTTTTTCTCTTTCACCCCATGGACATCAAAACCATCAAGATCAATCGTCGTTCAGCCAATATCACCGAAGGCAAATCGCGCGCGCCCAACCGCTCCATGTACTACGGCATGGGCTACGAGGAAAGCGACTTCGTCAAGCCCATGATCGGTGTGGCCAATGGTCACAGCACCATCACGCCCTGCAACTCCGGCTTGCAAAAACTCGCCGACGCGGCCGTCGCCGGCATCGAGGAGGCTGGCGGCAATGCGCAAATCTTTGGCGTGCCCACCATCTCCGACGGCATGGCCATGGGTACTGAGGGCATGAAGTACTCGCTGGTTTCCCGCGAGGTGATTGCCGACTGCATCGAAACCTGTGTGCAGGGTCAATGGATGGACGGTGTGGTGGTGGTGGGCGGTTGCGACAAAAACATGCCCGGCGGCATGATGGGCATGCTGCGTGCCAATGTGCCTGCGATCTATGTCTATGGCGGCACGATTTTGCCGGGCCATTACCAGGGCAAAGACCTGAACATCGTCAGCGTGTTCGAAGCAGTAGGTGAAAACGCCGCTGGCAAGCTCAGTGACCATGACCTGCATGAGATCGAGAAGCGCGCCATTCCGGGGGCGGGCTCCTGCGGCGGCATGTACACCGCCAACACCATGTCCAGTGCTTTCGAGGCGCTGGGGCTGAGCCTGCCCTATTCCTCCACCATGGCCAACGAGGAAGGCGAAAAAGTCGCCTCCACCAAGGAATCAGCCAGGGTGCTGGTGGAGGCAATCAAGAAAGATCTCAAGCCGCGCGACATCGTGACACGCAAGAGCCTGGAGAACGCCGTATCGGTAATCATGGCCACCGGTGGCTCCACCAACGCGGTATTGCATTTTCTGGCGATTGCCCACGCAGCCGGTGTGGAATGGACCATCGACGACTTTGAGCGCATGCGCCGCAAGACCCCGGTGATTTGCGACCTCAAGCCCAGTGGCAAATACCTAGCCATCGACCTGCACCGCGCCGGTGGCATTCCACAGGTGATGAAGGTGCTGCTCAATGCCGGGCTGCTGCATGGCGACTGCATGACCATCTCTGGCAAGACCATTGCCGAAGTGCTCAAGGATGTTCCGGACCAGCCCCGGGCCGACCAGGATGTGATCCGACCGATCACCAACCCGATGTACAAGCAGGGCCACCTGGCCATCCTGAAAGGCAACCTCTCCCCCGAGGGGGCAGTGGCCAAGATCACTGGCCTGAAAAACCCGGTCATCACTGGCCCTGCCCGGGTCTTTGACGATGAACAATCTGCCCTGCAAGCCATTCTGGACGGCAAAATCAAGGCCGGCGATGTGATGGTGCTGCGCTATCTTGGCCCCAAGGGCGGGCCGGGCATGCCTGAAATGCTGGCGCCCACCGGTGCCCTGATCGGTGCCGGTCTGGGCGAAAGCGTGGGTCTGATCACCGACGGCCGCTTCTCCGGTGGCACCTGGGGCATGGTGGTCGGTCATGTGGCCCCTGAAGCCGCGGTGGGCGGAACCATCGCCTTTGTCAAGGAGGGCGACAGCATCACCATCGATGCACACCAGCTCAAGCTGGAGCTAAATGTCCCAGAGGCTGAAATTGCGAAGCGGCGCGCGGGCTGGACGGCCCCCAAGCCACGCTATACCCGTGGCGTGCAAGCCAAGTTTGCCTTCAATGCCGGAACGGCCAGCAAGGGGGCTGTGCTCGACAATTTCTGAGCCAAACCGGCCGCGGTGCTGCCTCAGGCCATCACGCCCGGGGCCCAGGTCTCGGGCGTTTGCAGGTGCTCAGCTCATTCCCCCAGCACCACGCCTTCACGCCGTGGATCGGCACCGCCCACAAAGCCCTGCGCAGTTTCTTGCAAGACATGCAGGCCACTGACAAAAGGGACTTCTTCCACCTGATGGCCGCGCGCCTTGAGGACATCAAAGGTCGCCCTGGGAAAGCGGCCTTGTTCGAGCAGGGTCGGGCCATTGAAGCTGCCGAAATTTGGCAAGTCGATCGCCTGTTGGGGGGATAAACCCCACTGCAAGGTCCCAATCAGGCTTTTGGCGGTGTAATGGATGATGCCCGGCCCACCGGGCGAGCCGGTGCTTAAGACCCATGCGCCGTCAGACCGTCGAAACACCAGGGTGGGGCTCATGCTCGAGCGTGGCCGCTTGCCAGCTTGCACTCGGTTGGCGATCGGCCGACCTTGTGCGTCTGTGGGAAGAAAAGAAAAATCGGTCAACTGGTTGTTGAGCAGAAATCCACCTGGCAAGCCGGTGCCGCCATCGGACATCAGGTGTGCGCCCCATACCGCTTCGATGGTCGAGGTCATGGACACCACCCGGCCCTGCCCATCCACCACATTCAGATGGCTGGTGCCGTACTCCTCTTGTGCGAGCTGAGGCGCATAGGCACTGCGCCAGCCAGCGGGCTGACCCGCAGAGGCGCTGCCCATGCTATGCGGACCGACCAGAGCCGCGCGTTGGCGCAGATAGTCTGGCGCCAACAGGCTGCGCCAATCTCCAGCGGGTGGCTCGACAAAATCCGGGTCGGCGACATATTGAGCCCGGTCGGCAAAGGCCAGACGGGAAACTTCTGTGTAGTCATGCAACCAGGATGGGGAAGGCAAGCCATCCTTCAAGCCCATACCAAGATCTGGCAGATGCACCAGCATGCCCAGCATCTGCATGATGGCGAGATGCCCGGATGAAGGGGGTGGGAAACCGCACACCCGCCAAAGCTCACGCCAATCGGTACACAGCGCTGTGCGTTGCCTGGGCCGGTAGTCCACCAGATCCTGCTCACTCAGCCTGCCCGGATTCAGCGCATGCTTGCGCACCCTTTGCACCATGTCGGCGGCAATCGGGCCGCGGTAAAAGACATCACTCCCGCCCTGCGAGACCTGGCGCAGCACCTGCGCCAAGGCCGGATTGCGCAAGCGATAGCCCACCGGGTGGGGCTGGCCTTGGGGAGCGTAATAAAGCGCCCGTGCCAAGGGGTCTTTTTGCAGATGTTCAGCGCCAGCCAGCAGCTGGCTGTGCAAGCGTGGGCTAACCGCAAAGCCCTTCTCGGCGAGCTGGATGGCCGGTTCAAATAGCCGGCCCCAGGGCAGCCTTCCATGCTGGCGGTGTGCCTGCTCCAGCATACGCAACAGTCCGGGCACGCCGACTGCGCGTCCGCCGACCACCGCTTGCATAAACTGCATGGGGCGGCCATCTGGCTGAAGAAACAATTGTTCGTCTGCCTGCGCAGGAGCGGTTTCTCGGCCATCCCAGGCCTCAATGGACCGGCCATCCCAGTGCAACAAAAAGGCACCTCCACCGATACCACTGGCCTGGGGTTCAACCAGGGTCAGCACCATCTGCATCGCGATGGCGGCGTCCAGGGCTGAGCCCCCCGCACGCAAGATCTGGATTCCGGCCTGGCTGGCCAGTGGATGAGCGGCGGCCACCGCAAAACGCTTTGCGGGTGGCTCAGCCCATGCTGTGCGCCAACCAGCCAGGGCAAGCAGTGTCAGCGCCACGGCCAAGCCCTGTTGAAGCAGCCATCGGCAGCATTGCATTTTTGCGCTCTGAGCCATCAGAGACCAGGCCATGCAGTCGGTCCGGCAGTCTGCACTCTCAATGACTGTCTTGCCGGCCCTGTCCCATGGCTTCGCGTTGGCGCTCGATCCGGTCGCTGCGGCGGCGTTCTTCGCGTTCGATGGCCTTGCGCCGGGTATAGCCCGATGCATCAGCCCAGGCCCACCAGGCTACGGTCAAGGCAAAGGGCAAGAGCACCAGCCACCAACTCCAGGCGGCCACTGGAGCCACTTCAAAATATTTCAGCACCAGAAGAACTATGCCAAGACCCAGCAAAATCATTGCAATCCTTCATCGTGAATGTGGCATTGGAGCAAAAACGTCAACCGTAGCCACTACAATTGCGTTCTTGTTGAACTTTAACCCAACCTACGAGGAATCGATGAAACGTGCTCTGTTTGCCCTGGTCGCTGCTGTTTCCGTGACTGCGCCCGCCTTTGCTGACCAAGCCCTGGCGACTTCCAAGAACTGCATGGCTTGCCATGCTGTGGACAAAAAGTTAGTAGGGCCGTCTTACAAAGACGTCGCCAAAAAATATGCCAGCGACAAAGCTGCTGCCGACATGCTGGTTGGTAAGGTGATCAAGGGCGGTTCTGGCACCTGGGGCCCGGTTCCCATGCCGGCCAATCCACAAGTCAGTGAGGCCGATGCCAAGAAGCTGGTTGCCTGGATTTTGGCCACCAAATAAGCTGATTCAAACCCAACAAAAAGCCCGCTCAAGCGGGCTTTTTGTTGCCTAAAGGGGTTTGTGCTCAGTTGGTCTGTGCCAGCTGCTCCAGAATGGCCGGGTTTTCCAGGGTGGTGGTGTCCTGGGTAATGGCCTCGCCTTTGGCCAGCGAACGCAGCAGCCTGCGCATGATCTTGCCCGAACGGGTTTTGGGCAGGTTGTCACCAAAACGGATATCCCTGGGTTTGGCGATCGGCCCAATTTCCTTGGCGACCCAGTTGCGTAGCTCGGTGGCAAGCTGTCTGGCTTCCTCGCCAGTGGGGCGCGAGCGCTTGAGCACCACAAAAGCACAAATTGCCTCTCCGGTCACATCGTCTGGCCGGCCCACAACCGCAGCCTCAGCCACCAGATCGGTTTTGGCCACCAATGCAGACTCGATTTCCATGGTGCCCAGGCGGTGGCCTGACACATTGAGCACATCGTCGATGCGGCCGGTGATGCGGAAATAACCCCGGTCCTCACTGCGAACCGCGCCATCACCCGCCAGGTAATAACCGCCCAGTTCAGCAGGAAAGTAACTTTTCTTGAAACGCTCTGGATCGCCCCAGATGGTGCGGATCATCGAGGGCCATGGTTTTTTGATCACCAGAATGCCGCCAGATCCCATGGGCATGTCTTTGCCGGTCTCGTCCACGATGGCTGCATTGATGCCAGGCAGGGGCAAGGTGCAGGAACCGGGAACTAGCGGCGTAGCGCCGGGCAGTGGGGTGATCACATGGCCACCCGTCTCCGTCTGCCAGAAGGTGTCGACAATCGGGCAACGCTCGCCGCCCACATGGCGGTAGTACCACATCCAGGCTTCAGGGTTGATCGGTTCGCCCACAGAGCCCAGCAGGCGCAGGCTGCTAAGGTTCCAGTTCCTGGGATGCACATTGGCATCGGTCTCGGCCGCCTTGATCAGGGAGCGAATGGCAGTCGGTGCAGTGTAAAAAATGCTGACCTGGTGCTTCTCGATCATCTGCCAGAAGCGACCGGCGTGCGGAAAGGTCGGCACGCCTTCAAAAATGACCTGGGTGGCGCCAGCCGCCAGAGGCCCGTAGGCCACATAGGTGTGACCAGTGATCCAGCCAATGTCGGCTGTGCACCAGAAGACATCCTTGGGCTGAATATCAAAGGTCCACTCCATGGTCAGCTTGGCCCATAGCAGATAGCCCCCGGTGGCGTGCTGCACCCCCTTGGGTTTGCCGGTAGAGCCCGAGGTATACAGAATGAACAGGGGATGCTCTGCACCCACCGCCACAGGCGCACAGTTGCTGCTCTGACCGGCCAGAACCTCGGTGAAAGTCTTGTCACGTCCAGCCAGCATATTGCAGGCAGTGCTGGTGCGCTGAAATACCAGCACGGTCTTGATCGACTCGCAGCCCCCCATGGCCAGTGCCTCATCGACAATCGCCTTGAGCGGGAGCTCTTTTCCGCCGCGCAACTGGTAATTGGCAGTGATGACCGCTACCGCACCCGCATCGATCACCCGCTCCTGCAGAGACTTGGCGGAAAAACCGCCAAACACCACCGAATGGGTGGCGCCGATACGAGCGCAGGCCTGCATGGCCACTACCCCCTCCACGGTCATTGGCATGTAAATCAGTACCCGATCTCCCTTGCCGATCCCCTGGGCCTTGAGCGCGTTGGCAAACTGGCAGACCCTGGCCAGTAACTCCTTGTAGCTGACCAGGGAAACCTGGCCATCGTCCGACTCAAAGCGGATTGCAGTCTTGTGCTCGGTTGAAGTGCCGATGTGTTTGTCCAGGCAGTTGGCAGAAGCATTGAGTTCACCATCTTCGAACCATTTGTAAAAAGGCTTGTTCGACTGGTTGAGAACTCGGTTGAAAGGCTTGTTCCAAATCAGGTTCTCACGCGCCAGACGTGCCCAGGTGCCCTCGAAGTCACGCTCGAAGGTGTCACACATGGCCTGGTACTGCTTCATGCCAGAGACCCGAGCCGCTTTGACTGTGGCAGCAGATGGTGAAAAGACGCGGTTCTCGACCAGGACGGATTGGATAGCTGAAGTGGGAGCGCTCATATTTGTTTCCTCATTGATTGAACCGCCCACACAGTCGGGGCAATCGCTTACAAGAATCTGACGGGATTTTCGCTGCAAAACTAAGGCAGAATTTGAATCTTAACCAAACTCGTTCACCGCCATACCCTGGCGGGTTGTACTTCATCTTCCATGTCTGACCTCACGCCTCATCCGCCGCAGCGCCCCTTGCGACCTATTCCCCGTATTATTTTCGCCAGTCGCTGGCTGCAGTTGCCCTTATACCTGGGGCTGATCGCTGCCCAAGGCGTCTATGTTTTTCACTTTTTGGTGGAACTGCTCCACTTGATCGAGGCCGCATTTGGCAATCAAGCCGCGCTGCAGGCTCTCGTTACCAGTATTGGCTACAAAGAGACTGCCGTTGGAGGCGGCCTCAACGAAACCATCATCATGCTGGTGGTGCTGGCACTGATCGATGTGGTCATGATTTCCAACCTCTTGATCATGGTGATTGTGGGAGGCTATGAAACCTTTGTCAGTCGCATGGACCTGGAAGGCCACCCCGATCAGCCCGAATGGCTGAGCCATGTCAACGCCTCGGTTCTCAAGGTCAAGCTGGCCACTGCCATTATCGGGATCAGTTCGATTCATCTGCTCAAGACATTCATCAATGCGGCCAATTACGATGTCAAGGTACTGATGTGGCAAACCATCATCCATGTGACTTTCCTCTTAAGCGCATTGGCGATCGCCTATACCGACAAGTTATTGAACAGTGTGATCCATTCGGATCAATCCCATTAAGTATTTTTTCTAACTCCTTCCAGCTATGACAACCGCCATCAAGCAAAACGACCTGATCGATTCGATTGCCGCCGCCCTTCAATACATCAGCTACTACCACCCGGCTGATTACATCAGTCACCTGGCCCGCGCCTACGAACGCGAGCAAAGCCCAGCGGCCAAGGATGCGATTGCCCAGATCCTGACCAACAGCAAGATGAGCGCGCTTGGACACCGCCCTATCTGCCAGGACACCGGCATCGTCAATGTCTTTCTCAAGGTTGGCATGGATGTGCGCTGGGAAGGTTTCAGCGGCAGCCTGGACGACGCCATCAATGAAGGCGTTCGTCGTGCCTACACCCACCCCGACAACAGCTTGCGCGCTTCGGTGCTGGATGACCCACAATTTCTGCGCAAAAACACCCGCGACAACACCCCGGCGGTGATCTTCACCGACATCGTGCCGGGCAACACCGTCGAAGTGACTGTGGCCGCCAAGGGAGGTGGCAGCGAAAACAAGAGCAAGATGGTGATGCTCAACCCCAGCGACTCCATTGTCGACTGGGTGCTCAAAACGGTCCCCACCATGGGCGCGGGCTGGTGTCCACCAGGCATGCTGGGCATCGGGATTGGTGGCACTGCCGAGAAAGCAGCCCTCATGGCCAAGGAAAGCCTGATGGAGGACATCGATATGTACCAGTTGCAGGCCAAAGCCGGCAAAGGTGAAAAACTTACCCAGACCGAGGAACTGCGGCTGGAGTTGCATGAAAAAGTCAATGCCCTGGGCATCGGCGCCCAGGGGCTGGGTGGTCTGACCACGGTGCTGGATGTCAAGATCAAGATGTACCCCACCCATGCTGCCAGCAAGCCGGTGGCCATGATTCCCAACTGCGCTGCCACCCGCCACGCGCATTTTGTGCTCGATGGCTCCGGACCGGTCTATCTGGACCCACCCAGCCTGGACCTCTGGCCCAAGGTGGACTGGACACCCGATACCCAGAAAAGCCAACGCGTCAATCTCGACACCCTCACTCCGGCCGAAGTGGCCAGCTGGAAGCCCGGTCAGACCTTGCTGCTCAACGGCAGGCTACTCACTGGCCGAGATGCTGCCCACAAGCGCATCCAGGACATGCTGGCCAAAGGCGAGCCGCTGCCGGTGGACTTCACCAACCGGGTGATCTACTACGTGGGCCCGGTCGATCCGGTGCGCGACGAGGCGGTGGGCCCAGCTGGCCCCACCACCTCCACCCGGATGGACAAATTCACAGAAATGATGCTGGCCCAGACCGGCCTGATTTCCATGGTGGGCAAAGCCGAGCGCGGCCCCGAGGCGATTGCGGCCATCAAGAAACACAAGAGTGCTTATCTGATGGCGGTAGGTGGTGCCGCCTACCTGGTATCCAAGGCGATCAAAAAGGCCAAGGTATTGGCCTTTGCCGATCTGGGCATGGAAGCGATCTACGAGTTCGAGGTGGTGGATATGCCGGTCACGGTGGCGGTGGATGCCGGTGGCACCAGCGCCCATATCACTGGCCCCGCCGAATGGAGCCAGCGCATCGCCAGTGGCGAGTTCAAAGGCATTGCCCTCACCACCGCTTGAGCCAGCCCGCGATTTCGGCACCGATTGGCGTTTTTGACAGCGGCATTGGCGGGCTCAGCATCCTGCGCGCGCTGCGCTCAGAGCTTCCCGCTGAGGGTTTTGTTTACCTGGCCGACAATGCCCACGCACCCTATGGCGAGCGCGATGATCCGTTCATCATGGAGCGTGCCTGCCTGATCAGCCAAGCGTTATTGGCGCAGCATCAGATCAAGGCGCTGGTAGTGGCTTGTAATACCGCCACCGCCGCAGCCATTCACCTGTTGCGCAACAACTATCCTGACTTGCCGATCATCGGGGTGGAACCTGCTCTCAAACCCGCCGCACAACTCAGCCGCAGCCATCGGGTAGGTGTCATGGCCACCCGCAGCACCCTGGCCAGCGTCAAATTTGCAGCTCTGCACGACAGCCTGAAAGATCAGGCCGAGTTCATCTGTCAGCCCTGCGACGGACTGGCCAGTGCCATCGAGTCCGCAGACCCCGCCTTGATCGAAAGCCTGTGCGAACGCTACCTTGAGCAGATGGGCGTTTTGGGACACACTGAGCAAGGGATCGACCTGATCGTGCTGGGCTGTACCCACTACCCTCTTGCACAGGACATTCTGCACAAAATAATCGAACAAACCGGGCAGACGGTGAACTTGCTCGACAGCGGTCCCCCTGTGGCCAGACAGACCCATAAAGTGCTTGAGCAGCATGGCTTGTTAAACCCCAGTCTGGATGCTGGGTATTGCAGCTACAGAGCGACGGCTGAAAGCCCGCAACTACAGCAAGCCATAGAGCGATGGCTTGGGCAAGAGGCCAGGGTAAAAGTACAAGCCCTTTAAGTTCCAGCCCCAGATCAGGGCCCGGGGATGGCGATGATTGTTCGCGCCCCAGGAAAGGCAAAAACCGAAGACAAAAAAAGCCTGCATGACTGCAGGCTTTTCGATCTACTGGGGTGGCTGATGGGACTCGAACCCACGACGACCAGAATCACAATCTGGGACTCTACCAACTGAGCTACAGCCACCGTAGGCTGGAAATTATACCGGCATGCCCCTTCAATTAACGCCCGCAGTCGGTTGGGGCACCTTGATTTCCATCTTGAAGCGCTGCTGCAGCATCTTGGCGTAGGCCTGGGTCTGCGCAGTCGCCCACACCTGGGCCAGCTGTTCGCGTTCCTGCTTCAACTGTTCAGGCGATGGATTGGACCGTGGAATAACTCGGTTGACGCGGGCAATGACATAGCCCTGGGCACCCAGATCAACACCGAGCAAGCTTGGCAGGCTTGCGGGGTCAGCACGTAATACGGCATCCAGCAATTGCGGGGCAGTGGCCTGCGCCTGATCACGTGACAAAGTCTGCACAGCCTGCAAACTGGCCTTGTCTGGGCTGGCCTTCCACTCGGCAAGTTTCTTCTGGCCTTCCTGCCGCGCCAATTCGGCGGCCTGGCTGGCAATCACCCGCTCACGTACTTCCTGGCGTACTTCGGCCAGTGGCAATGTTTTGGCAGCGAAATGCTCCACGATTCGCGCCGAGGCCAACTGGCTCGGGCCTACTTCTACCGCTTCGGTATTGCGTTTGTTCTGGATCGCATCGGAAGAAAAAATCGCCGCCAGTAATTTGGGGTTGGACAGAACTCCTGATACGCCTGGGGCTGGCTGACGCCTTAGATCGGCGACCTTTCTGATTTCCAGTTTCAACTTGTCCGCGACCGACTTCAGACTATCGGATTGTTCATACACACCATTGGTGAAAATTTCAGCAGCCTCGGCAAACTTGCTTTGCGCTTGTTGCGACTTGAGCTCCGCCTCCAGGCTCGGGCGCAATTCCTCGAAGTTCTTGCGTTTGGGCTCCTTGATATCAGTCACCCGGATGATGTGGTAGCCAAAATCTGATTCCACCACCTGGCTGATCTGTCCCTTGGTGATCGCAAAGGCTGCGTCTTCGAAGGGCTTAACCATTGCGCCTCGGGCAAAGAAATCCAGATCGCCGCCTCGGCTGGCTGATCCAGGATCCTGCGAATGCTTTCGAGCCAGTTCAGCAAAGCTGTCAGGTGACTTGCGGAGCTGGGCAAGCAGCTCCTCGGCCTTGGCTTTGGCCTTGTCCCGCTCTGACGCAGCCAGGTCTTTACCAGCCGCGATCAAGATATGGCTAGCGCGTCGCTGCTCATTGCCGCTCAGTCGCGAGATGTTCTGCTCGTAATACGTCTTGAGGTCCTGCTCATTGATGGCAATGGTCTTTTTCACTGCATCCAGATCCAGCACGATGTACTCAATGCTGGCCCTTTCCGGAGAACGAAACAGGGCCTGGTTGGCCTGATAGTAAGCGTCCAGGTCAGCATCGGATGGGCTGACGCGGGCCGCAAAATCTTTCACATTGAAAGTGGCGAGCTGGACTTCTCGCTTTTCAAAATACGCCTTGAGGGTCAAATCGGCCAGGGCGGGCACCGCAAAGCCGGTTTGCGTCAAGCCAGACTGCAACTGACGAACAGCCAGTTCACCCCTGACGCTGGACTCATACATTTCTGGTGTCATACCCTGGCTACCCACCAGCTGACGGTAGCGGTCCACATCCAGGGTGCCATCTGCGCGTCGCAAAGCGGCAATCGTGGGGTTGGATTGAAGTTCGCGGGCCAGACGGGCATCGCCAATCTGGAGCCGGGCATCCTGTGTCGCGCGCGCCAATACCCGTTCGCGCACCATACGCTCCAGTGTGCTGTAGCGGGCCTGCGCAGAGTCGAGCAATTGCGCATCGATGCCTGGCATCATGGCACGCAAGCGATCGGTTTCACGCTTATGTGCAGCTTCCCATTCAGCCTGACTGATGTCGTTGCCATCAACGCGAGCCACGGTGGCTCCTTTTTCGCGAAAACGGTTGTAGCCATCAAGGCCAACCAGCACAAAGGACGGAATGATGATCAAAAACAACAAGCCCATCATCAACTTGGTGTGATTGCGAACGTATTCAAACATGGACGGACTTTCAATCGATACAAGAAAAAAGGCGAACTTTCCGTTCGCCTTCACTCGTGTGGTGGGTGCTGACGGGTTCGAACCGCCGACCTACGCCTTGTAAGGGCGCCGCTCTACCAGCTGAGCTAAGCACCCCACCCGAACGGGTTCAATTCAAAGCGTCTTTCAACGCCTTGCCCGGACGAAACTTTGGCACCTTGGCAGACTTGATTTTAATCGCAGCGCCAGTTCGGGGATTGCGACCAGTACGGGCAGCTCGCTTGCTGACCGCAAAAGTACCAAACCCAACCAATGAGACGGATCCACCCTTCTTCAGGGTAGTTTTGACAGCACCGATGGTGGCTTCAAGCGCACGTGTGGCAGCAGCCTTGGAAATGTCTGCTTGCTTGGAAATGTGTTCGATAAGTTCTGTTTTATTCACAAAATTCCCCTTGGATTGAATGGTGGTTGATGAATTGTAAGTTGAGAAATTTCTCCTGCAGCCATCGCTGTCGTGAGCGCATGCATACCGCAAAGGGAATGTTTAGCAACTAGGGTGAAGGATCAGATGGATTCTTTCTAAAAATGGCAACTATTCGGACTTGAATAGACGGAGGGTGATTTTAGACACTTTACCCAGCCGCAAGTCCACCTCGGGAATACCCCAATCACATTTCCTGATTCTCATAGTAAGGTCAACTGATTGGTCAATGAGACTGAACTGCACTGGCAATTGCTTTACCCAGGTCCGCTGTGCCAGCAGTGCCGCCAATGTCGCGGGTTCGCGGCGCGCCGCTCTTCGGGTCGAGCACCTTTTCAATGGCCGACAACACCGCATCGTGCGCTTGCTTGTGGCCCAAAAACTCCAGCATCATAGCGCCGCACCAGATCTGTCCAATCGGGTTGGCGATGCCTTGGCCAGCAATATCGGGAGCTGAGCCATGTACAGGTTCAAACAGTGACGGAAATTTTTTCTCCGGGTTGAGGTTGGCGCTGGGCGCAATGCCGATGGTGCCGGTGCAGGCCGGGCCCAGATCGCTCAGGATGTCACCAAAGAGGTTGCTCGCTACCACCACGTCGAAAAAGTCGGGCCGCTGCACGAAGTGCGCCGTCAGGATGTCGATGTGGAACTTGTCGGTTTTGACCTGGGGGTACATCTTGGCCATTTCTTCCACCCGTTCATCCCAATACGGCATGGTGATCGCAATGCCATTGGATTTGGTGGCACTTGTTAGGTGCTTTTTGGGTCTGGACTGGGCCAATTCGTAGGCAAATTTCAAGACCCGATCTACCCCAAAGCGGGTGAAAAACGACTCCTGCATCACCATCTCTCGATCGGTGCCTGCAAACATCCTGCCGCCCACCGCTGAGTATTCGCCCTCGGTGTTTTCTCGCACAATGTACATGTCAATTTCACCCGGCGCGCGCGCACTGCCATCCTTGCGCACCACGGGCGCGACAATGCCGGGCATCAGTCGGGCCGGTCGCAGGTTGACATACTGGTCAAACTCACGTCGAAACAGGATCAGGGATCCCCACAGGGAGACATGGTCGGCTATTTTTTCGGGCCAGCCCACGGCACCGAAATAAATGGCATCGTGTCCACCGACCAGTTCTTTCCAGTTCTCCGGCATCATGCGGCCGTGCTTTTCAAAGTAGTCCCAGCTTGAAAAATCAAAGTGATCGAACTGCAGGTCGATACCAAATTTGCTGGCTGCAGCCTCCATCACACGCACACCTTCTGGCATGGTTTCTTTGCCAATGCCATCACCGGCAATGACTGCGATTCGTTTTTTACTCAAGTCGGACTCCTAGCCATATCTGTCATGGTTGAAAAAAATCGTAGGCCTGCGCCAACAGGTGATCAGCAAGCTCTTCGGCAATGTAATGCCCACAAGGCAAATCAGTGCCGCTCACCTGGGCAGCTGCTTGGCGCCAAAGCCCCAACACATCAAAATTTTGCCCTACTGCGCCATACTGGCCCCAAAGTACCCTCAATTCAGGCTGGACAAGCACGCCCGCTTCACGATCAGCCCGATCATGCACCAGATCAATCGTGGCAGCTGCCCGGTAGTCCTCGCAAATGCCGCGGGCAGATCCGGGCAACAGAATGCAACGTTCGTATTCTGACAGCGCCTCCGGATCAAACACAGCCAGTCCGGCATGACGTCTTCCCATCACACTGCGCAGGTAACGCACCGGGTCGGATTCGATCAGAGCCTCCGGCAAGGGAGGTGGCTGAATCAGAAAAAACCAATGCCAGTAAGCACGCGCAAAGCTGTCACCTGCATGCTCGTACATGGCCAGTGTAGGGGCGATATCCAGCAACATCATCCGCTGCACCGCTTTCGGGTGGTCCAGAGCCAAGCGGTGTGCTACCCGTGCGCCGCGGTCATGCGCCAACACCTGAAATCGCTCAAAACCGAAGTGACGCATGACCGCCATGGCATCGAGGGCCATCTCGCGCTTGGCATAGCCCTGGTGACCAGGGCCTGATGGAGGCCGGTCAGAATCGCCATAACCACGCAGGTCCATCATCACCAGGGAAAACCTGCTGGCTAGCGACGGGGCGACCCGATGCCACATGGCATGTGACTGAGGATGGCCATGCAGCAACAACAGTGGCGGACCCAGTCCACAACGACGCACCGCCAGGGCAACGCCGTCGCGCTGCACGCGGAAAATTTCACTTTGCTCGAACAAGGACATTGCTAGGGATGGTGTTCAAAACTCGCGCCGTGCGCGGCGCTGCTTTTTCGGGTTGAG
>JAFMJA010000230.1 GCA_017853735.1 Burkholderiaceae bacterium
AAGCACATTCTCTTTATCCAGAGTGGGCCCGTCGTAAAGGACAAAATCAATGAATGGAACTCCGGGGCCCAGAATGCCGCGCATCAAATCTTCTATGCGAAAAGGACTGTAGACATAGCCGTAATGGGCTGCTCGTCGTTGCTCCACGGTGGTAATAGGCATCTTTTTTCGATACAGCGGCAAGTACATCAAAAAACCATGCTGCACATTGCCACCCATTTCCTGCACCAGGGTGACACGACCAGAGACTGCAGGCGAATCGTTATCGCGGGCCAGTTCCATAGCTTCTCGGCGTGTTTGTTCCGAAAACATGTCATAGCCGAATGCACGCAAATTTCTTCCGGTGAAAGGCTCTAAAAAAATTATGCTGCTCAGTTTTGCGCGTTCGCCTGCAGGGTAAACCGAGTAGCTAGGAAAGCCCTCTTTACGTACAGCAGCGATATGCCGGTCCAGTTCTGCTGGGCTCAGCATGAGCGCATGGCCTATTCCCTGGATGCCAGGCCAATAGGTGTCGATTTGCAGATTTTCGACATAGTCATGCCAATCCGCCCGAGTAACTTCCTCGCTGGCCTTGAATAGCCCCACTCCACCTCGCAGGACCTGTTCGTAGCCTTGCATACGCTGGGCAATTGCAAAGGAAGCTTTTTGCACCTCAAACTCAAAGCGGTCTTTGGCTCTGGCCTGCAGACTGTTGACCGACACGGTCAGGCTGACCAATGTGATACAGAGGCTAACGGCAAGAACTGTCCAAGCTGCACGGTGGGAGTGCAAGATACTCACAAAACCATAATTTCTGGTCGGTCTGACTGATTCTTGGGTCATGCGTTTGCCCGTCGAGGGCAGGTATATGAAGCCAAGTGACAGTGTATGCACCTTTGCCAGGTGCTAGTGGGGTATTTGCTTGACTTAAGTCAAACTGGTATTGGGTCTAAGACCAAGCCCGCACCGACTATTTGCCCTGAGGAGGACGCCGCTACCTGTCGTTTTTCACTTTTCGCATATTCCCCCTCACCAAGAACGCGATAAGGGTAGAAATTCTCGCGAGTTCAATCAGGTTGGCGTGCTACCTGGGGGTCAATGAGGAATTTTTTCGAAATGCCGGCTGATCGAGGGATCAAATTTTCCGTCAATCAACACAAACAGCATGCGGCAGGGCTTACCGGAGCGATTGGCCCATGCGTGATTGGTCCCGCGTTCAACCAGAAAATCGCCTTCACGCATCAGTACTTCCTCTTTGTCCAGCACCAGGGTAATTTCACCTTCCAACACCAGTGCATAGTCGACAGACTCGGTACGGTGCATGAAGGGGTGTTTGGCTTTGCCCTCAGTGTTGGTGGAGGCGGTCTGGGTCCCCAGCGCACCCCAGGCCACTTTGGTATCTGCTGTGTTGATTTTTTCCAGCCATTCGCCCTCGGGGCCAAACTCGATGATTCGAACAACAGTTCCGTTTTTGGGCGGTTCCAGCTTGAGCGGACGGGTGGTTGGATCCGGCCCGTTGTCGATCAGGGCAGGCGTTTGATCGGTCATCCATAGCTGGGTCAGGCAGTAGCCCACCCGCTTGGGATTGGTGTGCACCGAAGGGGCGACCCGATCTTCGCTGACGTATGCCAAGCCATTCTGATCATGGCCAGTGATGATGCGGCGTACCTCGCCCTTGGTCTTTTTTTGGACAGTCATTTTCCTGCTTTCAATCGGGGCTGTGGATATCAGGGAATCATGCCAAGATGTTTGGACACTTTGGCCCAACGTTGAATTTCACTGCGCACATATTCGCCGGTTTTGGCCGGTGACTCGGCAATTGATTCAAAGGCCATAGCCTTGATCTTTTCCTGCATGTCGGGCGCTGACAACGCCTTGGTCAAGGCCTCGTACCATTTGTTCTGAACAGCAGCTGGGGTTCCCGTCGGCAGGAAAGCTCCAACCCAGGTGTAATCCAGCATATCCGCAAAGCCCAGCTCGCTCAGTGTGGGTACGTCGGGGAGAATCGACAGCCGTTTGGCGCTGGAGACAGCCAGGGCTTTGAGCTTGCCAGCTTTGATGTTTTGCAAGGGAGCGGTCATGGCAGCGCAGCCGACCTTGGGCTCACCGGCTACCAGCGCTCCGACCGCCTGTCCTGCACCGCGATAGTGAATCGCAGTCATATTTAGCTTGGCAGTAATGTTGAACAGGTTTTCAGCGGTCAGGTGCGGCGTGGTGCCCTGACCAGGTGTCGCAAATGCCATCGGCGTCGTCTTGGCCATCGCAATCAACTCGGGCAGGGTGTTCACCGGCAAACTGGGGTGGGAAACAATGACATTGGGCTGGCTGGCGGCAATGGTTACAGGGATGAAATCTTTCTCGGCATCGTAGCCTGCATCTGGCAAGCTGGTATTGACCACAAAGGCGGAAGAGGTGATCAGAATGGTGTAGCCGTCGGGGGCCGACTTGGCCACCGCCTTGGTGCCAATGCTGCCACCAGCACCACCCCGGTTGTCCACCACAATCGGCTGGCCCAGAATTTCTGTCAGGCGGCCTTGAATCAGACGCGATATCGCGTCTGGCGGACCTCCGGGCACAAAGGGCACGATGATGCGCAGGGGTTTGTCAGGCCAGGACTGTGCTTTGAGTGGCATCGCCAAGCTGGCTGCTGCCAAGGCCAGGAACGGACGACGGCCCAATGAATCCTGTTGAGTTTGTCGATTTTTCATGACTATTTTCTCCTCTTAAGTTTTAGATGATGCGACGCTTGACCAACTCATCCGCATTGTGCACTTCAAATCTGATTCGTCGGCATGTTCAAGCCTCTAGCACCCTGCTACGAATTGCAAAGTTGGACAAAATCTCCTGCACCTGCGAGCGAGCCAGCTCCTGCTGAGGTGCCACCTTCACGGTCAGCATCAGCCCACCCTGCTCAATGCCAACATCAAGCTGCCAGTTTCCTTGAACCTCCCGCAGCGCATGCTCCATGGCACGCCGCGCGGCATCAAGCTGCAAAAGGTGCTTCTGTGGCTTGCCGACTGCGGTCAGCGGCAACTGTTCCATGATGATCACTTCTTTGGGAACAGCAGGCCGCTCGGGGATATGGGCTGTTGCGATATCGATCAATTCTTGCGAAGTCGCCTTTGCGCCTGGATGCAACTGCACGTAAGCGACTGGAAGCTCCCCGGCATGTGAATCGGGTTTGCCAACGGCTGCTGCCAGTGCCACCGCCGGCGAGTGCAGCAAGGCCTCTTCAATCACTCGAGGCTCAATATTGTGTCCCCCCCGGATGATGAGGTCTTTTTTACGCCCACTGATCCTGATGAAACCCTGTTCGTCCAGGCTTCCCATGTCACCAGTGACCAGCCATCCGTCCGGCAGAAAAACGCCTTCGTTCTGACTGGGGTCCAGGTAGCCCCCAGCCACTCCTGGCCCAGCCAGCACCACCATGCCCACTTCGTTGGTGTCGCATTCACGCTGGATCTGCCCACTTTCATTCATCTGGCAGATACGAATTTTCATGTAAGGAACCCGGACACCTGAGAAACCGGCTCGAAAAGGTCCGTTTCGGGGGTCCAGGGTGGCGTGGCTGGTGTTTTCGGTCAGCCCGTAGCTTTGCAGGGTACGCGCGCCGGTGATCTGCTCGATGCGCTGCTGAATGCTCGGGGCAATGGCTGCGGAGCCAGTGGCAAAAAACGGCCTCAGCGATGAAATATCTTCCTGCGTGGGTGGATTTTTGGCCAGGACGGCCAGTGTGGTGGGCACACCAGAAATCTGGGTGACACCAAATTTTTCGATGTAGCGCCAGTAATTGGCGATATAGGTCTTGTCTCTGGCGCCATGCATGCTGGGAATGACGCTGGTATGGCCATCCGCCGTACTGACCAGGCCGCGCACCAGCAGACCCCCAATATGAAACAAGGGGGTGTCGGACAAAACCACATCGCTTGGTGTGAAGGCCAGGCCCTGATTGGCAGCCCACTGTCGATAAACCATGCCACCATGCAGGATCCGGACAATCTTGGGATGTCCGGTGGTGCCGCCCGAATGAACATAACAGGCTACGCTGTCGCGCGTTGCGACGGGCCGCGGGAACTGGAGTCGGCTGGAACTGTGCTGCGCTGCCAAGGTCAGAAGGTCTTTGTCATGGGCAGCACCAAAGGGATCATGCAGGGTCAGCACCTCGATGGGTCGATCCAAGCCATCCACTGCAGCACAAACTTTTTCCCATATTTGAAAGCCTGGCGTTGGCCCAAGTGCGACGACCGCCTTGGCACCTGATTGGGCCAATAGATCGCGAATCGGTTCAGCCTCCAGCATCCAATTGATTGGGAACGGTCTGGCGGCCAGCATGCCGCCGATCAAGGTGGAAAAAAGGGCGGGCACAGTCGGGCTGACAATGGCCACAGCATCTTCAGCCCCGATACCGCAGGCGCGCAAAACATTGGCAATCTGCAGTGAGTGTTGCCGCAGCTG
>JAFMJA010000231.1 GCA_017853735.1 Burkholderiaceae bacterium
CATGTGCGCATCCTGTGCGATGGAGGGCTGCCAGTAGCCACGGGCGAGAACATGCACACCCTGCACGAGTTCCACACCATGATCGCTGCCGGCGGGGTGAGCTATCCCGAGCCGGATGTGACCGTGATTGGCGGGGTCACCGGCTTCATGAAAGTGGCTCGTCTGGCCGAGGCCGCCAACCTGCCGGTCACTTCACACGGCGCGCATGACATCACCGTGCACTGCCTGGCAGCTTGCCCCAACCGCAGTTATCTGGAGGCGCATGGCTTTGGGCTGGACCGTTACATCGCCCAGGCGCTGAAGATCGAAGATGGCTGCGCGATTGCTCCTGACCGACCTGGCCATGGCATCGAATTCGACTGGGAACAGCTCCAGGCCCTGCGGGTCTGAGCGCAGCCCGCAGGCCAGGCCCGGCAAGGGCCTATTCGAACCGGTTGCGCAGCACCCCGACTCCATCGATGGCTATCTCCACCACACAACCCTTGCGCATGCGTTCAGCGCCGACCGAGGTGGCACAGGCGATCAGATCGCCCGGGTGCAGGGTCATGTCCTGCGACAGCAAGCTGACTATTTCGCGGGGCTGATAAAACATGTCGGAAACCGGAAAGTTCTGCTTCTCCACGCCATTGACCAGTGATCGCACCACCAGATCATCGGGCTCAATGCCGCTGGCAATCACCGGCCCGAAGGGCCCAAAGGTGTCAAAACTCTTGGCGCGCCCCCATTGGGCGAAGGAGGCATCGCTGTTGAGGATGCCCACGGCAGTCACATCGTTGACGCAGGTGTAGCCAAAGATGTACTCGTCGGCCTGCGCCGGGCTGATCGCCT
Source organism: Burkholderiaceae bacterium (assembly GCA_017853735.1). Lineage (GTDB taxonomy): Bacteria > Pseudomonadota > Gammaproteobacteria > Burkholderiales > Burkholderiaceae_C > Hylemonella. Next base: position 829 of record JAFMJA010000231.1, read on the forward strand.
TGCAGGTCTTGCCAATGACCACGCCCAACTCCCCCTCGAAGATGATCGGTCCGCGATAGGTTTCCGGCGCCCGAATCGTCTGCTCGCTGGCCAGGTAGCAATTGTCCGTCTTGGCAAAGTACAAGGGATGTGCGGGCCGAGTTAGCCCCTCTTTCTCGGCACGCTGATGAAAGTTGTTCCACAGACCGAGCAGCTTGCCTGGAACACAAGGCGTCAGCAGTTCAACTTGCGACAGCGCAAGGCTCTCGCCGGTGGGCTGCTTGTCGCCAAACAGCTCTCCAACGTAGACGTGCACGGTATCCTGGGCCAGTTGGCCGAAGCCGATCTTGCCTTCCTGAACAAATCGAAGCCAGTGTTGCATAGGACTTTCCATGCTTTTTCAGCAATTAACGAACGTATTAATAGAATAAAGACGACTTTAAAGGATCAGAACGTCTCACCTCCATCTTCACTAAAAACTTATGCAACGCTTGTTCCTGGTTTTGGTAGCAGCAATGTTTGCGTGTGGCTTCAGCCAAGCGCAAACGAATTGGGTCTTGCCGTCCCAAGGAGGAAAGCCCCTCATGCCCGATGAATGGCTTTTTTCCCCGGGTCAACCCTTCCATTTCAAAGTCCCGCCAAGCAACCAAGGTCGGGGTCTATCTTCCCGCGAACCAACTCCAGACGAGGCCAAGGCCATCCAATTTATAGAAAAGCAGTTTGCTGCTCTCGCCAGCAAAGCTTTTCTATTGGGCGACGGAGAAAAAATTGTCCGGATTGGCTACAAAAATCCCGCCAATGAGAACAGCACCTTTTTAAGTGCCAGTATTGACAAAACCGTCACCGCCATCAGCGCTGGCGTTGCGGTTTGTGATGGAAAAATAAAGCTCTCCACCAAGGCCAAGGAGGTCCTGCCAGAGCTGAATGGCACCGACATTGGCGAAAGTACTTTGCGCGACAACTTGATGATGGCATCTGGAACTACAAACGCTTTGGATGACAGTCAAAGCCTGAATGCGGTGGAATTGGCCGGCCTGATCTCTGGAAAGATCAGCTTCATGGACCTGATCAAAGGCCGTCTTGGCAAAAAGCAAGGGTGGCTCACAAAACCAGGAGAGACTTTTTCATACAAGACTCAGGATCCAACTTTGGTTGGCATGATGGTATCCGCAGCAGATGGCAGAGGCGGAAAAGACTTTCGCGAATGGCAGGCGGAGCATTTTTTTCCAAGAGTTCAGGTCAACGACCGAAGATTCCAGGGGCGGGATCAGTTTGGCTATGCTTGGGCAGAGGGCAACACCCGCATGACCCTCCGAGATTGGGCGCGATTTGCTGTCTTTGTTCAAGAAACCAGAAAAGCCCAAAACTGCCTGGGCCAGTTTGTCGGGGAAGCAACCAGCACCCAGATTAGAAGCGATCGCCGTTTTGCCAGAATGTACGGTGGCTATGGCTATCTCACCTGGACTGATAACTCAGACTTACCCAACAGCTACTCAGCGCTTGGTTATGGAGGACAGGCAATCATCTGGAGCACTACCAGCGACAAGTACTTTATTGTTTTTAGCAATAACATCAATCCACCCGAAATCCACTCGATGGCCAAGGCCTGGTTAGATTCAAAATAATTCTGAGGTCTTTATCCGTACTTTGGTCGTGCATTTGCAATAGTCCGCCTCACGCCCACTTGTTTTTTGAACTGAGGTTCAGCACCGCAATCCGATCAGCTTGGAATCAGGGTAATATTACCCCCCACCCTATTTTTTGGCTTTGCGAGAATCTCTCCATGACACTGCAAAACCTCCTGCGGGCTGGCGCTGATGCCGACATCGCAGTCTCGGCCCCAGGCCGACCCGCCCTCGACCACCGCGGCCTGCGCACCCTCATCCAAGCAACTGGCGATGCGCTCAATGCTGCTGGCCTGGGGCGCAACGATCGGGTGGCCATCGTCCTGCCCAACGGGCCGGAAATGGCCTGTTGCTTCCTGGCCTGTGCCAGCTTTGTCACCAGCGCGCCTTTGAACCCGGCTTACCGGGTGGATGAATTCGAGTTTTACCTCGACGACCTGCAAGCCAAGGCGCTGATTGTCGAGCGCGGCAGCAAGTCGAGCGCGATCGAGGCAGCCCAGAAACTCGGCGTGCGAGTGATCGAGCTGGTGATTACCGAGGACGCAAGTGCCGGCCAGTTCAGCCTGAATGCCGGCCCGTCGGCCGAGTGCGCCCACTCGGGCCCATCGCAACCGGAGGATGTGGCCATGGTGCTGCACACTTCGGGCACCACCTCCAAGCCCAAGCGGGTTCCCATTACGGTGGCCAATCTGTGCGCCTCCGCGCGCCATATTGCAGCCACCCTGCAATTCACCGCCGCTGATGTTGGGCTCAATATCATGCCCCTGTTTCATATTCATGGCCTGATTGCTGGCTTGCTGGCCCCCCTGTCGGCCGGCTCGCGCGTGTTTTGCACGCCCGGCTTCAACGCCCTGCGCTTCTTCACCTGGATGGACGAATGCAAGCCCAGCTGGTACACCGCAGTGCCGACCATGCACCTGGCGATTGCCACGCGCGGCAAACACAACGCCGCGGTGCTGGCCCGTCACCAGCTACGCTTTGTGCGCTCGTCCTCCTCGGCCCTGCCCCCCCAGCTGTTTGACCAGATCGAGACCATGTTCAAGGCACCGCTGATCGAGTCCTACGGCATGACCGAGGCTACCCACCAGATGGCTTCCAACCCACTGCCGCCACTGGCGCGCAAGCGTGGCACGGTAGGCCGGGCGGCTGGGCCCGAGGTGCGCATCCGCGGCGAAGATGGCCAGTTTCTCGGCCCCAATCAGCCTGGCGAGATTGTCATCCGAGGCCCCAATGTCACCCCCGGCTACGAGAACAACCCCAAAGCCAACGCCGAGGCTTTTGTCGATGGGTGGTTTCGCACCGGTGACCAGGGTGTGATGGATGACGAGGGCTATCTCAGCATCACAGGACGCCTGAAGGAAATCATCAACCGTGGCGGTGAAAAAATCAGCCCACGAGAGATCGACGAGATCCTGCTCGACCATGTGTCGGTGCACCAGGTGGTGGTGTTTGGCGCGCCACACAAGCGCCTGGGTGAGGAAGTGGCCGCCATGGTGGTCTTGCACGAAGGCCATGAGTGCAGCGAACGTGAGCTGCAGCAGTTCGTGGCCCAGCGTGTCGCCTCCTTCAAGGTACCCAAGAAGATCCTGTTCGTCGAAGAGCTGCCCAAGGGCGCCACCGGCAAGCTGCAGCGCATTGGCCTGGCCCAGCGCATCGGCCTGGGCTTTGGCTCCTATGTGGCGGGAGAGTTTTAAGCGATGAAATACGCCATCGTCGGCGCCGGCGCCATCGGCGGCTATCTCGGTGCCAGGCTGTCTCTGGCTGGTGAAGAGGTGACCTTCATCGCCCGCAACAAAAATCTGCAGGCCATCAAGGCCCATGGCTTTCGCCTGCAGCTGCCCGATGGCACAGTGCAGCACGCACCCAAGGTGCGCGCGGTACAGCACATGGCCGAGGCCGGGGTGCAGGATGTGGTGCTGCTGACCACCAAGGCGCACCAGGTGCGCGAGCTGCTGCCAGATTTGCGCGCCCTGTTCGG
>JAFMJA010000232.1 GCA_017853735.1 Burkholderiaceae bacterium
AGCTCAACCCGCAAACCCTGGCTGGCGGCCTGTTAATTTTGGGGGTGGCCTTATGGGCTGCGCTTGATGGGGCCCCATAGCACCAACATACTGGCCCACCAACTGAGGACGGCAGGTCAGGGCTGACGGGTGGGCAGGGCCTCGTCCAGCAACTCGATCCAGTGACGCACCGGGGTGTCGGTGCCGCTTTGCAGGTGGGTGATGCAACCGATATTGGCCGAGGCGATCTGCGCGGGCTGCATTTCGCTCAGGTGGGTAAGCTTGCGGTCGCGCAGCTGATAGGCCAGCGTGGGCTGCAGCACCGAATAAGTGCCAGCCGAGCCGCAGCACAAGTGCGGTTCGACCCGGCAGGTCTTGATCTGAAAGCCCAGATCCGCCAGGTGCTGCTCCACGCCGCCACGCAGTTGCTGGCCATGCTGCAAGGTACAAGGTGGGTGAAAGGCAATCTGTCCGGCCCGCGCGGCCACCTTGCCGCGTAACTTGGGCGCGATCTCGGGCAGCAACTCGCTCAGGTCCCTGGCCAGCTCGCTGATACGCCGGGCCTTGGTGGCGTAGGCGGGGTCATCCTGGAGCAGGTGTGCATAGTCTTTGACCATCACGCCACAGCCCGAGGCATTGGTCACGATGGCATCCACCCCCGAGATCACCAGCGGCCACCAGGCATCGATATTGGCTCGCATCTCATCCATGCCGCCGCCCTGGTCGTTGAGATGAAACTTGATGGCGCCGCAACACCCCGCCTTGGGTGCAATCAGGGTTTCAATGCCGCAGGCGTCGAGTACGCGCGCGGTGGCGAAGTTGATGTTGGGCAACATGGCCGGCTGCACACAGCCAGCCAGCAGCAGCACCTTGCTGCCATGGCGGCGAGTCGGCCAGGCCCCTGCGTTCTGCGCAGTGGGCACTTTGTTTTTCAGAGATGGCGGCAACAGGCTGCGCACCAGCTGGCCCAGCTTCATGGCCGGTGCAAACAGGGCAGAGGTCAGTCCCTCCTTCAGCGACCAACGCAGGAAACGTTCGCTGGCCGGGCGATCCACCTTGGCGTCGACCAGCCGGCGTCCGATGTCGACCAGCTGTCCATATTTCACCCCGCTTGGGCAGGTGCTTTCGCAGTTGCGGCAGGTCAGGCAGCGATCCAGGTGCAGCTGGGTCTTGCGCGAGGGCGCGTGACCCTCGAGCAGCTGCTTCATCAGGTAGATGCGGCCGCGCGGGCCGTCGAGCTCATCGCCCAGCAACTGGTAGGTGGGGCAGGTGGCGGTGCAGAAGCCGCAATGCACGCATTTGCGCAGAATGGCCTCGGCGGCCAATCCATCGGCGGTGCCAGCGTATTCGGGGGCGAGGGTGGTTTGCATGTCAGAACCCCATGCGGCCGGTGGCAAAGACGCCATGCGGGTCAAATTGTTGTTGCAGCGCGCGCTGGATTCCCAGCTGGACCGGGTTGAGAGGTGTATGCACACCAACCGTCTTGTCCTGCTCGCCGCCCTGCCGGCTGGCGCGAAACAGCGTGGCGTGACCGCCCGCGCGTTGCGCCGCCTCGCGCAATGCGTCGGCTGCACTGGCCGGCGCCCATAACCAGCGTTGCGCGCCCTGCCACTCGATGTATTGGGCGTAGGTCAGTTCCAACGCAGGTGCAGTCTGCGGCAGCGACAGGCGCCACAGGCAGGATTGGTCGCTGGGCGGCTTGAAAAACGGCAGGGTCTGCTCCCCGCTGGCACGCCAATCGGCGCCGGCTTGGGCGTTATCCATGCGGCTGACGCGCGCGCCCTGCGCCTGCGCATCGGTGCTCATGCGGGACACCGCCGATTCGACCGCGGCCACCGCGCCGCGCAAACGCACAAACAAAAAATCTTCGCTCGGGCTGGCGCTGGTGTCATGCACCCAGGCGCTGGCGTTCAGCGGCAGGGGCTGGCCGCCCCAGTGGTGCAACAGATCCAGCGCGGCCTGCTGGGCAATGCCCGCGCACACCAATGTGGCCTCGGCCGGCGCCTTGGGCAGCACCTTCAGGCTGACTTCGGTGATCAAGCCCAGCGTGCCCCAGCTGCCCGCCAGCAAGCGGCTGACGTCATAGCCGGCCACATTCTTCATCACCTGGCCGCCAAAGTGCAGGTCTTCAGCCTTGCCATTGAGCAGGCGCGCACCCAGCACATAGTCGCGTACCGTTCCCACGCTGGCACGCGCCGGGCCGGCCAGGCCCGAGGCCACCATGCCGCCCACCGTCGCACTCGAGCCAAAGTGGGGCGGCTCGAAGGGCAGACACTGCCCCTGGGCAGCCAGCACAGACTCCAGCTCTGCCAAGGGTGTGCCTGCGCGCACAGTGACGACCAGTTCACTGGGCTCATGGCTGACAATTCCTTGAAGGTCTTGGGTGTTCAAAACCTCGCCCTGGAGTGTCTGGCCGTAAAAATCTTTGCTGGCACCACCGCGGATACGCAAGAGTTTTTTTTCGGCGGCAGCGGCGCGAATGCGCTCGACCATAGACTGCAAGGCTGAATCCATGGGGGTGAATGTTAACGGCAAAGAAAAAGCCCGCATGGCCGGGTGGCACATGCGGGCGATCAGAGCACTGTTGCTGCTGATCGGAATCAGCGGCCGTATGCGCTTTCGCCGTGGGCGCTGATGTCCAGTCCTTCGCGTTCCTCTTCCTCGCTCACACGCAGGCCGATGGTCATGTCCACGATCTTGTACGCGAGATAGGACACCACACCCGACCAGACCACCGTGATCAGTACCGCTTTCAACTGCACCCAGACCTGGGCAGCGATCGAGTAGTCGGCGGCGGCGACACCGGTGGCGGTGACCCAGTCGGCCACGAAGCCCGGGCCGCCCAGCGCGGGCGAATTGAATACGCCGGTCAGCAGGGCGCCCAGAATGCCGCCCACCCCATGCACGCCAAACACGTCCAGCGTGTCGTCAGCGCCCAGCATGCGCTTCAAGCCATTGACGCCCCACAGGCAGACAAATCCGGCAATCAGTCCGATGGCCAGCGCACCACCGATGCCCACATTGCCAGCGGCGGGTGTGATCGCGACCAGGCCGGCCACCGCGCCGGAGGCGGCGCCCAGCATGGAAGCCTTGCCCCGGTGCAGTGCCTCACCCATCGACCACGACAGCACGGCAGCGGCGGTGGCCACGAAGGTGTTGACAAAGGCCAGCGCAGCAAAACCATTGGCCTCCAGGGCGGAGCCGGCATTGAAGCCAAACCAGCCCACCCACAGAAGGGATGCGCCCACCATGGTCAGCGCCAGGCTGTGCGGCGCCATCGACTCACGACCGTAGCCAATGCGCTTGCCCACCATGAAAGCGCCCACCAGGCCTGCGACGGCGGCATTGATGTGCACCACAGTACCGCCGGCAAAATCAAGCGCGCCCATCTGCCAGATGTAACCGGCTTTGGCGTTCATGGCGTCGACCACTTCCTTGCCGGTGTAGGCGTCCGGCCCCATCCAGAACCACACCATGTGCGCAATCGGCAGGTAGCTGAAGCTGAACCACAGCACCATGAACAGCAGCACCGCAGAGAACTTGATGCGCTCGGCAAAGGCGCCCACGATCAGGGCGCAGGTGATGCCCGCAAAGGTGGCCTGGAAGCCAGCAAACACGATTTCAGGAATCACCACACCCTTGCTGAAGGTGGCAGCACTGGCAAAAGTGCCGGCCGCGTTGTCCCAGACCCCTTTCATGAACAGTCGGTCCAGACCGCCAAAGAAAGAGCCGCCTTCTGTGAATGCCAGGCTGTAGCCATACAGAAACCACAGCACCACAATCAGGGAGAAGGTCACCATCACCTGCATCAGCACCGACAGCATGTTCTTGCTGCGCACCAGGCCGCCGTAGAACAGGGCCAGGCCAGGGATGGCCATCATGATTACCAGCAGCGTGGCGACCATCATCCAGGTGGTGTCGCCCTTGTTGGGCTCGGGTGCCTTGGTGGCCTCCGCCTGAGCGGTGGCCGCAGCGGGTGCGGCCGCGGCAGGCGCAGCAGGGGCATCCGCCTTGGCCTCTGCGACAGCAGAGGTTGGCGCGGGGGCAGTCTGTGCCATGGCGGTATGGGTGCCCAATATCAGGCCCAGACCGAACACCAGGGAGAGAACAAAGGATTTCATAGGGCCTCCTTGCCGGTTTCGCCGGTACGAATACGAATGACCTGCTCCAGGTCGTAAACAAAGATCTTGCCGTCGCCGATCTTGCCGGTGCGTGCCGAGCCCTCGATGGCTTCGATGGCGCGCTCCACCAACTCGTCGGCCACGGCGGCCTCGATCTTGACCTTGGGCAGGAAGTCCACCACATACTCTGCGCCGCGGTAGAGTTCGGTATGACCCTTTTGACGGCCAAAGCCTTTGACCTCGGTCACGGTGATGCCTTGTACCCCGATGCC
>JAFMJA010000022.1 GCA_017853735.1 Burkholderiaceae bacterium
GCCTCGGCGGTGAGGGCTTCACCATGACTGCGCGCCAGGATCAGCAGGCAGTCGAGCAACTCGTCGTGGGGACGGGCAGCCGCAAGGGCTGCTGCCTCCGCTGACGAGTCCTTGGTGATTGACATGTATTCCTCCACTGCGTTTTTTCAGCAAAACCAAGCACAGTCGAGCTAGAGCCATGCAAGCGCCTGGGGACCGGCAATCCCACCCCAATGAACCAAGCAAGTTTGGCGCAGGGGTGCGGATTGACCTGAGGGTCCGCAATCAGTCTAGGGGGGTTTCTGGCTCAATCGGCGGGCGGGGCCAGGAATTCACAAAGAGTTCACAATGCTGGCGCCCTAGTGCGACAGGCGCGCAGCAAAAAGAGGCGCTAGTTGCCGCGGTGGGCGGTCATGGTGACCTCCACCAAAAACCCATGGTTCAACTCGGGTACTGGCACCACCGCCCGCGCGGGCCGGTGCTCGCCAAACACCTCTTTGTAAACCCGGTTGAAATCAGCCCAATGGTGCCCGCCCACCACATAGACGGTGCATTGCGCCACCTGATTCAGGGAGCAACCTGCCGCGGCCAGCGCCTGTGCACAGCGTGCCAGCACCTGCCGGGTTTGCGCCTCAAAGTCCATCTTTTGGGCATCGGCGGGGTCGGTGGAAGCCAGCATGCCCGAGACAAAGACGAAGCCACCCGCCTCGACCGCGGGTGAGTAGTGCCCGGCGGGCGGGGGAGCGCCAGGAATCGTGATCAGTTTCATGGTGAGTTCTCCAGATTGACTTGCGTGATTGACTTATGGACTTATGTTTTGGGGTGCTGTCTTCACCAGCCATTGAAGCGGGGCCAGTGCGCGCTGACCCGTTGCTGGCTGTCGATGACCTTGTAGTAGTCGTAGGCGGCAGCGGTGGGGCAGGCGTGGTTGGGCAGGATGCGCACCTGGCTGCCCACCGGCAAATGGCGCAGCCCGCTGGTGCGGCCACTGCGGCTGGCCATGATGCCGTGCTCCTGATTGGCGCCCACCAGAATGAAGTCGTCCAGTGGCTGACCTTGCAGATCACACACCAGGCCATAGCCCTGATCGAGTGGCTGCTTTTGGGTGCCGCGGTCGCGCGACATGGCCATCCAGCCCGCATCAAGAATGGTCCAGCCCTTCTCTGGCTGGTGACCAATCACCGTGGCCAGCACAGACAGCGCGATGTCATCCACCGCGCACACGCCGATGCCCGCCATGACCAGATCAAAAAACACATAGACCCCAGCTCGCACTTCGGTCACGCCCTGCAAATTTTCAGCCGAGAGGGCGGTAGGAGTGGAACCCAGGCTGACCACCGGACACGCCATGCCCAGCTCGCGCAGTCGGGTGGCTGCGCGCACCACCGCGGCGCGCTCCTGCTCGGCCATGGCTTGCAAGGCTTTGGGGCCGGTGCAGTTGTAGGACTCGCCAGCATGGGTCATGACGCCCTTGGGTGGCAGGCCGGCGCTTTGCAACAAGCGGCCAATCTCCAAGAGCTCCGCGGCTTCGGGCTTGACGCCAGAGCGGTGACCATCGCAATCGATTTCTATCAGTACCTCAAATGGTTGAGCGCTGGCGCGGGACTTCTCAATTACCGCTTGGGCGGCCTCCAGGCTGTCAAGGATGATCGACATCCGCACCCCCTGGGCCTGCAGGCGCAACACATGGTCGAGCTTGTTGGGGGCGATGCACACCGCATACAAAATGTCTTTCACCCCGGCGGCGGCAAACTGATCGGCTTCGAGCAAGGTAGAGACGGTGATTGGGCCCGTGGCGGAAGTCATCAAGCGGCGCGACACCTCCAGGCACTTGTTGGTTTTGACATGCGGGCGAAAGCCCACTCCCAAACGCTGCATCTGCGCGCGCATGCGCTCGATGTTGCGCATCATGCGCGCCTCGTCGAGCAGCAGGGTCGGGGTTTCGAGTTGGTCCAGGCTGGGGTTCATCATATGGCGCAAAAGTGAGTGAAGGCCAGGGGCTCTGTGGGGCTGGGCATTGTCAGGCGAGGCGGGGTAACGCAATAGAAGGCCACCATACCACCCTGGCTATAATCGCCGCAGATTTTTACCCATCATAAGGTCACCATGAGCGACGCCCAACACGAAGAAGCCCATACCGGTCCCATCAAAACCCCGTCCCAGCTGCTGTGGGCCGCGATTGCCGCCTTTGTCATCCCGGTGTTCATCATCATCGGACTTGCAAGATATGTTGTGATGGCCCCCAAGCCAGCGGCAGGCACTGTGAACATGGAGAAAACCGTGTCCGATCGCCTGCAAAAAGTGGGCGCGGTTGAGGTGCGCGATGCCAACCGCCCGCTCAAGGGCGGGGAAGAGGTTTACAAAGCCCAGTGTTCGGCCTGTCATGCCGCAGGTGTGGCGGGTGCACCCAAACTGGGTGACGCAGGTGCCTGGGGCGCGCGCATCAAAACTGGTCTGAACGCGCTGGTGAACTCTGCCCTCAAAGGCAAGGGTGCCATGGCCCCGCAGGGTGGTGGCGACCACTCGGATGTGGAAATTGCCCGAGCAGTTGTCTATATGGCCAACGCCGGCGGCGCCAAATTTGAAGAGCCCAAGGCACCGGCCCCAGCCGCAGCCGAGGCGGCTCCAGCCAAGTAAGCTAGTTTCGTCAAGCGCTGAGCGCTTGCAAGCCAACCAAAGCCGGCCATTGGCCGGCTTTTTGTTGTCTAAAAAATCTCTTCAGGCAGCTCTTGCGCTTTTGAGCGCGGCCTCTGTCAGGCAAAAGTGCCCATCCAGAGTAATTTCATCGCAGTTGTTGCCTGAGCCAACCCGGTCAACAATCAAGAAGTCACTGACTTTGTGCAAGGCAATCAGCGGATGGTGCCAAACTCCTCGTGCATAGCTCACCCCCTGAAAGCCTCGGGCTAAAAATGCCTGCATACGCTCGGCCACAAAATCTCCTGGCGGGGCGACTACCACCAGATATTCATCTTCAGTGGAATGAGTCATGGGCACAAAAGCCTGACTACCCAAAGGATGACGCTCCATGATGCTGATCGGCAAGGGCAAGGGGCGGGGCTGGCCACGAAATAAACTGATTACTGGCTGGCCGCCCTCAGCATGGGCGTCCACGCCAGCCAGCGCATGAAAGCGCTCTGTGGTGCCCGCGTTGATCGGGTAATGTTTGGCGCCCTCCAGGCTAATCACCTCACCAAAGGGGGCGAACGCTTCACGCGACAAGGGCTGGATATTGAGGTCAACCATCTCTTGCTCCCTAACCCAACCTGCCCCACAGGCGCAGCCTTGAGGTGCCGCCATCGGGGTGCATGTTGTAGCGCACATGGGTGACGGGGCCGAGTTTGACGATCTCTTGATCAAAATAGTGCTGATGGTGCATCTTGAGTTTCTGTTCTGACAGCAAGGGAGCCCAGAACATGCTCTGAGTAATAAGCGAGGTTTCGGTCCCACCAAGCACATGCGCCGCCTGAATGGAGCAACGGTCTGGATAGTTGCCCTTGAAGTGGCAGGTATCCACCTCAATTTTTTCAATCGTTCCAGGATGCGCCAGTGCAATGACGCACCAGTCATTGCCGGGCTCGCGCCGCCGGCGGGTTTCCCACCCGTCGCCCATATTGGCGCCGCGCCCCGGCATGAGCATGTTGGCCGCCAAGCCAAAGTGCTGGTTGTTGGTAGCGACTATGTAGCCACCATTTTCAGCGCTTGCCAGATCAACCAGCTCGCTCCTGGACATGGAGGCCCAATCCAGCTGGGCCAGGCCGTAAAGGCGCAAGCGCGCAATACCGCCATCGGGGTAGATATGCACACGCACATGGGTGTAGGGCTGATCAGCGGCCAGCTCATGGTAATGATGGCTGTTGCCCTGGAGGTTCACCGAGGCGAGGACTTCAGTCCAGCGGGTTGAGTCGGTGGGGTCGCCAGCGCAGTCACAGGCCTCGATCGAGGCGGCGGGGGGAAAGTTGCCGGTGAAATGGCTGGTGTCGATATCCACGCCATGCAAAACGCCTCGTCGGGCCAATTTCACAACGCAGAAGTCATGCCCATTGGTGCGCTTGCGCCGGGTTTCCCAGCCGTCCATCCACTTGCCATGATCGTCGTATTTGCCAGGAATGAATACCGCGGGCTCAGGATTGAGCATACGATCCATGGGCCCAAAAAAATCGTCGCTGGAGTGGATGGCTTTGGCGCCCAGTCGTGGGTCAGCCAAGTTGAGAAATCGACGGGTGAATTCGGGAGCGTTGGGGTCAAGGGCGGGGATGGCCATAGGAGTTGCTTTCAGGTTAAAGGGTGAAATTACTTTGCTTGAGCGGACTTGGCCCATCGCCCCAGAGCGAGGCGTTCTTCCTCAAGCATTCCAGTGCTGTTATTCATGGGCATGGCTCGGGTGACAAGCACCTGCTGGTAGATCAGCTGGGAATGGGCAATCAGGTCTGCATCAGAGTCGAGCCGTATCTGTTTGTTGGCTATCTGGGCGTTGTGGCACATCACGCAGCGTTGCGCCACGATGGGCTTGATGCTCGCCAGGGTTGGCGCTTCAGCAGCAGCGCTCATCGGCTGGGGGGCAGGTGCGATCGCCACAGCCACTCCCAACAACATGGCCGAGCCAACCGTGGGGTACCACCAGTTCCAGACTCCCTTGTGTTTGAGTATGAAAAACTGCCGGATGGGCATGCTGGCAGCCATGATGATGATCAGTATCAGCCAGTTGTACGCATGCGCATAGGTCATGCTGTAGTGATTGGAGAGCATGGAAAACAACACCGGCAAGGTGAAATAGGTGTTGTGCACGCTGCGCTGCTTGCCAATTTTGCCGTGTATCGGGTCGGGTGTTTGCCCCGCCTTCATGGATGCCACCACTTTGCGCTGACCGGGAATGATCCAAAAAAACACGTTGGCGCTCATGATGGTGGCAATCATGGCCCCAACCAATAAATAAGCAGCCCTGCCTGCAAAGAGATGACAGGCCAGCCAGCTGGCGAAGGCGACATACAGCATCACCAGCAGTGCAACGGTTCGGTCACCCTGCTGGCGCTGCCCGAAAATACGGCATATCAGGTCGTAAATCAGCCAGCCAGCCACTAAAAAGCTCACCGCCAGGACCACGGCCAAGGTGGGTGACATGTCAAATACCTGTCGATCGATCAGGTAAGTGTTGGCATTGAACAGATAAAGAACCGCCAACAGGGCAAAGCCTGATAGCCAGGTGCTGTAGGCCTCCCAGTAAAACCAGTGCAAATGCTCTGGAAGTTTCTTGGGGGCCAGCAGGTATTTTTGTGGGTTGTAAAAGCCGCCCCCGTGCACGGCCCACAACTCTCCACCCACCCCTTTGCTCAGCAGCTCCGGATCGTCTGGCTTGTAAAGGCTGTTATCGAGCCAGACAAAATAGAAAGATGATCCGATCCAGGCAATGCCCACAATGACATGCAGCCAGCGCAAGAGCAGGTTGGCCCAATCAAGGATGTAGGGAATCAGGGTTTCCATTTTCAGTCCTGAAAATTCCTTCCACCACTGCGGATGCTGAAGAAGGTGTTGTGCCGCGCCCCATCAGGGAGTGACCGCTGCGGCAGTAAATATCAAGATCCGCGGTAGGTTGAATAACTCCAAGGCGTTGCAACCAGCGGCACATGGTAGTGCTGCGCGGGGTCGGCAACGCCAAATCGCAGGGTGACGACCCCCAGAAAGGGGGGCTGGCTCTGGCTCAACCCCTGCTCCAGGTAGTAATCGCCCAGGTGAAAGTCAAGCTCATAGATACCTTGTGCCAGCGCCTCCCCTTCCAGCAAGGGCTGATCACAACGGCCGTCTGCATTGGTACGCGCATGGGCCAAGGGCCGCCTTTGATTGTCAACAATCTGATGGAGATGAATTTCCACATTCCGTCCAGGCTTGCCCTGCGCGGTATCCAGTACATGCGTAGTCAGTCGTCCCATGGGCACTTTCGATTCATTGAAGCTTGAATTTTTAACAATTTCAGCAAATATTGTTGACAATCCTAACGCCATCTCGATAATAGTCAATAACTTGATGCCTCTGAACAATCGCTTATAGATGGTCAAAAGTGCTCAGAACAAGCCATTCGCCAGTCGCGCCCAGGCCGAAACGAAGATGTACCAAGACATCTACGATGCCGTGATGGAACACCGACTTCCGCCTCAAACCAAATTGACCGAGCAGACGCTGTGCGATATCTACGATTTGGCCCGGCATGATGTGCGCAAGGTGCTCACCCAATTAGCAGCCGACGGCCTGGTGGATCTCGAGCCCAACCGGGGGGCTTTTATTGCATCGCCCTCCACCCTGGAGGCGCAAGAACTGTTTGAGTTGCGAGAAAGCCTAGAGGCATTGGTGATTGACAAGGTGGCCCAATCTGCCAGCGAAGAGGACTTGGCCGAGCTGCAAAGCATGGTCGAACAAGAGCGACTGGCCTGGCAACAGGGGGATCGCCCAACCTGGATCCGCTTATCTGCCGATTTTCATGTGGCCTTATCCAGACTTGCCGGGAACGGATCCCTGACCCACCTGCTGCGCAGGCTTGTCAGCCGAAGCACCCTTCTCATTTCCGGCAAGGAGACCTCCGGTGACGCGGTGTGTTCTTTTGATGAACATGCGCATATTCTTTCCCGACTGCAAGCTGGCGACAAGACCGGCGCCCAAAAGAGCATGGCCAGGCACCTGCAAGGCTGTGCTCGACGTTTGACGATCAATGAGGGGAAAAGCTTCGATTTGCGAAGCGCATTGATCCGAAATTGACTTCAACCTCTCAAGGAGACAAGCATGAGTACTGCAAGTTTAAGTGGCCCCCATCCGGTCGATGAGGTCTTGCCGACCGGTCGACTCACCGCTCTAGGCCTTCAGCATGTGCTGGTGATGTATGCGGGGGCAGTCGCTGTGCCGCTCATTATTGGACGGGCACTCAAGTTGTCACCTGAGCAGGTGGCTTTCCTCATTTCTGCCGACCTGTTTTGTTGCGGCATTGTCACCCTGATCCAGTCCTTTGGGCTGACCCAATGGTTTGGCATCCGACTGCCTGTCATGATGGGCGTTACGTTTGCAGCGGTTGGCCCGATGGTGGCCATGGCCAACGCCAACCCTGGTGTTGCCGGCGCTCAAGCCATTTTTGGCGCGATCATCGGTGCTGGCGCGATTTCGGTGCTGATCGCACCGTTTGTCAGCCGAATGCTGCGCTTCTTTCCACCAGTTGTCACTGGCACTGTGATCACCGTCATCGGCATCACTTTGATGCGCGTGGGCATCAACTGGATTTTTGGCAATCCCTTTGGCCCCACCGCGCCGTCCATCGTCAACCCTGAGCATGCCCAATGGCTCAAGGACGTCGGCGCCGCCGCTTCTGCCGCTGGTAGCACCATTCCCGCAGTTCCCAAAGGATTGGGCCTGTCGCCCTCGGTACCCAACCCGGCCTATGCCCCGCTGTTCAATATCGGCATGTCTGCCTTCGTGTTGGTCACCATTCTTCTGATTACCCGCTACGCCAAAGGCTTCATCGGCAATATCGCTGTCCTGTTGGGCATCGTGGCTGGTGCCGTGCTGGCCGCCCTGATGGGCGTCATGAATTTCGGCAAAGTCGAGAAGGCCGCCTGGTTTGACCTGGTGCTGCCATTTCAATTTGGCATGCCCACTTTTGACCCGATCATGATTCTGACCATGGTGCTGGTCATGATTGTGGTGATGATCGAATCGACCGGCATGTTCCTGGCTCTGGGCGACATCACCGGGCGACCCGTGAAACAGCCTGACCTGGCGCGTGGACTTCGCGTTGACGGCCTGGGCACCTTTATCGGCGGCATTTTCAACACCTTCCCCTACACCAGCTTTTCGCAAAACGTTGGCCTGGTGGGTGTAACTGGCGTGCGCAGCCGGTTTGTGTGCGTTGCAGCAGGGGTGATTCTGGTGGTCCTGGGTCTGATCCCCAAACTGGCGGCCTTGGTTGAGGCTGTGCCGACCTTTGTCTTGGGAGGAGCAGGCCTGGTCATGTTTGGCATGGTGGCAGCCACTGGTATCCGCATCCTGGCGGGTGTGGACTACACCAAGAACCGCAATAATCTGTTTGTGGTGGCCATCTCCATTGGCTTTGGCATGATCCCGCTGGTGGCGCCCAACTTCAAGCAGTGGATGCCGCATGGCCTGCACCCGCTGATTGAAAGTGGCATCTTGCTGGCTTCCATCGCAGCCGTGGTGCTCAACGCGTTTTTCAATGGCACCTCGAACCAGGCTGATGCCGAGCGTAGCGCTGCGGCCAGCAGCCACGGCAGCGAGTGATTGACCGTTTTTGAGACCACCCCGATGCGAGCTGCAAATCAACAGGCTGACTATCCGCGTGACCTGATTGGCTACGGGAAAGATGTTCCCCACGCTGCCTGGCCTGGCGGGGCTCGCATCGCGGTTCAATTTGTTCTGAATTACGAGGAAGGCGCTGAAAACAGTGTCTTGCACGGCGATCAGGCCTCCGAGCAGTTTCTCTCTGAAATCATTGGCGCCCAGGCGTATGAGTCACGCCATCTGTCGATGGAATCCATCTATGAATACGGCTCCAGGGCCGGTGTTTGGCGAATCTTGCGCGAGTTCGAACGGCGCCAGTTGCCCATGACGATTTTTGGGGTTTCCATGGCGCTGCAACGGCACCCCGAACTGACCCGGGCCTTTGTAGAGCTGGGCCATGAAATTGCCTGCCATGGCTTGCGTTGGATTCATTACCAGAATATGGATGAGGCCACAGAGCGTGAACATATGCGTGAGGCCATCGCCATCATTCGGGAACTCACAGGCAGTGCACCCCTGGGCTGGTACACCGGACGCGACTCACCCAACACGCGACGCCTTTTGGTTGAACAGGGGGGCTTTACCTACGATGCCGACTATTACGGCGATGATCTGCCCTTTTGGACTCAGGTCAAAACCTCCAGTGGCGAAGAAAAAAATCATTTGATCGTTCCCTACACCCTGGACGCAAATGACATGCGCTTTGCCACGCCGCAGGGCTTCAACAGTGGCGAGCAGTTCTATCAGTACTTGTGCGACAGCTTTGATGTGCTCTACGCCGAAGGCGACCCAGCGGGACTGGATCGGCCCAAGATGCTCTCTATCGGCATGCACTGCCGATTGCTGGGCCGACCGGGCAGGCTTAGGGCCTTGCAGCGTTTTCTGGACTATGTGCAGTCGCACGACAAGGTCTGGATCACTCGGCGAATTGATATTGCCAAGCACTGGCTGAGCCAGCACCCACATCCGTTACCCGCATGACCCGGCAGATCAACCTGCAATCGCTCAACACATTGGGCGCTGAGGAGTTTTCTCGCCTGCTTGGTGGCATCTTCGAGCATTCGCCTTGGATTGCCGAGCGCGTGGCAGGACGTCGCCCGTTCGCTTCACTGGAGGCGCTGCACACCGCGATGGTGGACGAGGTAGAGGCCGCCGGCGAGGCCGCTCAGCTGGCCCTCTTGCGTGCTCACCCGGAGCTGGCCGGCAAAGCTGCGGTTCGCGGAGAACTCACTGCCGAGTCCAGCCGGGAGCAAGGTGGCGTGGGGCTGGATCAATGTACCTCTGAGGAATTTGCCCGACTGCAGAAACTCAATGCAGACTACAACGCCAAGTTTGGTTTTCCCTTCATCGTCGCGGTGCGTGGCCATACGCGCGCGAGCATCATTGCGCTGTTCGAGCAG
Organism: Burkholderiaceae bacterium; assembly: GCA_017853735.1. Classification (GTDB taxonomy): domain Bacteria; phylum Pseudomonadota; class Gammaproteobacteria; order Burkholderiales; family Burkholderiaceae_C; genus Hylemonella. The sequence goes on from JAFMJA010000022.1 coordinate 9,651, forward strand.
CGCCTGGCCAATGACCGGGCCAGCGAAATACAGGAATGCCTGCGCCAGGTCTATCGCATCGGGCTGCTACGACTGCAAGATCTGCTGCAGCATCCCGCCTAGGGCTACTGCAGCACAGCATTGACCGCCAACGGCTCGAGTAGTCGAACTTCACCCGACACGATCAGCGCGAAAGGTGGCCCAGGCAGCGGCCCATCTCACGGGCCGCTGCTGGTCTGTGCAGGCTACTTGCCGCCCGGGATCTTGCCTTCCACGCCCTTGATGTAGAAGTTGATGCCACCAAGGAACTTGTCGTCAGCCACAGCGTCTTTGGCCAGCACTTCCTTGCCGTCCTGACCCACGATCGGGCCTTTCCAGATCACATGGCTGCCGTCCTTCAAACCGGCCCGGATGGCATCGACCTTCTGCTTGGTGGCCTCGGGCACATCGGCCGCCACCGACACCATGTCAATCGCGCCCTCCTTCACGCCCCACCAGGTCTGCCCGGTGGCCCACTTGCCTTCCAGCGCGTCACGCACCGCCTTGACATAGTAGGGCCCCCAGTTGATCACCGCCGAGCCCAGATGCGCCTTGGGCCCGTAGGCAGTCATGTCTGAATCCCAGCCAAAGGCCCGTTTGCCCATCTTTTCGGCAGTCTGCAGCACGGCCGAGGAATCGGTGTTCTGCATCAGCACATCCGCGCCGCCGTTGATGAGCGCAGTGGCGGCTTCGGTTTCCTTGGGTGGGTTGAACCACTCATTGACCCACACCACCTTGGTCTTGATCTTGGGGTTGACGCTTTGCGCGCCCAGGGTAAAGCTGTTGATGTTGCGGATCACCTCGGGAATCGGGATCGAGCCGACCACGCCCAGGGTATTGTTCTTGGTCATGGCACCCGCAATGACGCCAGCCATGTAGGCCCCTTCGTAGGTGCGGCTGTCATAGGTGCGCATGTTGTCGGCTGTTTTGTAACCGGTGGCGTGCTCGAACTTCACACCTTTGTTGTCAGCCGCCACCTTCAGCATGGGCTCCATATAACCAAAAGTGGTGCCAAAGATCAGCTGGTTGCCCTGGCCCACCATGTCGCGAATCACGCGCTCGGCGTCGGCGCTCTCGGGCACCTTCTCGACAAAGCTGGTGACCACCTTGTCACCGAATTCCTTTTCCACCGCCTTGCGCCCGTTGTCATGGGCGAAAGTCCAGCCACCGTCGCCCACCGGGCCGACATAGGCAAAGGCCACCTTCAGCGGCTCGGCCTTGGCCGGGGCAGCTGGGGCACTGGCAGCTGGCGCGGCTTCTTCCTTCTTGCCGCAGCCTGCCAGGGTGACGGCAGCAATCGCAGTCAGCGCAGCCAGTTTCAACAGAGATCGCTTGTGTGGGTCGCTCATGGGGTCCTCTCGAGTGGGTGGGTTGAAAAAATTCCCGATGGGGGAACGGTAAAAAACCTGCACATCATGCACCAGGATGGAAGGGTCGGCCCAGCGAGGCCGGCTTGTTGATGCGAATCCAGGCCGGGTTGCGCGAAATCAGGGCCAGCACCAGGATGGTCGCCAGATAGGGCAACATGGTCATCCACTGGCTGGGCACATCCACCCCGACACTCTGCAGATGAAACTGGAGCATGGTCACCCCGCCAAACAGGTAAGCCCCCAGCAAGGCGCGGCTTGGCCGCCAGGTGGCAAAAGTGGTCAGCGCCAGTGCAATCCAGCCCTTGCCAGCCACCATGCCTTCAACCCATAGCGGCGTATAGACCACCGAGAGGTAGGCGCCAGACAGGCCGCACAATGCACCACCGGTCACCACCGCCAGCAGGCGAATGCGGCGCACCGGATAGCCCAGCGCATGGGCGGATTCGGGCGACTCGCCCACCGAACGCAGCACCAGGCCGGCGCGGGTGCGGTACAGCCACCAGATCAGTGCGGCACAGAACAACATGGTCGCGTAAACCAGGGGATGCTGACGAAACAGCGCTGGCCCCAGCCAGGGGATATCGCCCAGCCAGGGAATGTGGTGCTGCACCCGCTCGGGTAGCTTGGCCTGCACATAGCCAATGCCGGCGAATGCCGAAAAACCAAGGCCAAACAGACTGAGCGCTAGGCCCGTGGCGTACTGATTGGTGTTGAGCCAGATCACCAGCACACCAAACAGGGCTGCCAACAGCGCGCCTGCGCCCATGCCAGCGGCAAAACCCAACCAGTCACTGCCGCTGTGCACCACGGTGGCAAAGCCCGCCAAGGCAGCGCACAGCATCATGCCTTCGGCACCCAGATTGACCACCCCGGCTTTTTCATTGATCAAGAGGCCCAGTGCTGCAATGGCCAGCACCGTGCCGGCGTTGAGCGTGGCGGCCAATAACAGGGCATACGATTCCATCAGTGGCTCCCAGCGCTGCGCCGCAGACGGTAATTGATCAGGGTATCGCAGGCCAGCAAGGTGAACAGCAGCAGGCCCTGGAATACTCCGGTGATCGACTTGGGCAGCCCCAGACGCGACTGCGCCAGCTCACCGCCAATGTAGAACATGCTCAGCAGGACTGCCGAAAACACCATGGCCACCGGGTGCAGGCGGCCGACAAAGGCAACGATGATGGCGGCAAAGCCGTAACCCGCCGGCACATAGGGGGTGAGCTGGCCAATCGGTCCAGCCACCTCCAGCGCGCCGGCCAGGCCGGCGGCCGCACCCGAGACCAGCAGCGCCGTCCATAGCGCACGCCGGGAGGAAAAGCCGGCGTAGCGCGCTGCAGCTGGCGCCAACCCGCCAACCTGCTGGGCCAGCCCGGCTCGGGTGCGAAACAGAAACAGCCACAAGGCCCCCGCCCCCAGCAGCGCCAGCAGCAGACCAATGCTCACCCGCGAGCCCGGCATCAGGCGCGGAATCTGCGTCACGAGCTCGAAGGTCTTGGTCTGCGGAAAGTTGTAGCCCATCGGGTCTTTCCATGGCCCATAAACCAGGTAGTTCAGCACCATGTCGGCCACATAGACCAACATCAGGCTGACCAGGATTTCGTTGGCATTGAAGCGGTCGCGCAGCACCGCGGTGAGCCCCGCCCAGACCATGCCGCCAGCCACACCGGCCAGCAGGATCAGGGGCACGATCCAGCGCCCGGTGTCACGATCGGCCAACAGCGCCATGCCCGAGGCAAATACCGCGCCAATAATGAACTGTCCTTCGGCACCGATGTTCCAGACGTTGGAGCGAAAGCAGACGGCCAGGCCCAGTGCGATCAGCAGCAAAGGAGTGGCCTTGACCATCAGCTCGCCCAGGGCGTAGCCGGATTTCACAGGCTCCCAGAAAAACACCAGCAGCCCCTGCACCGGATTCTTGCCCAGCAGGGCGAACAGGACGGCACCCAGGGCGGTGGTGAGGGCCAGCGCCAGCAGGGGTGAGCCGTAGCTCCAGAACCGTGAGGGCTGGGGACGCGCCTCGAGCTTGAGCTCAAGCATGGCGCACCTCCTCATCTGGTGAGCGCTCCCACAGGCCGCTCATCCACGCGCCGATCTGTTCCACCGTAGCTTGCGCCATCGGCATGGAGGGCGAGAGCTGGCCGCGCGAGATCACATGCAGCCGGTCACAGATTTCGAACAGTTCATCCAGCTCCTCGCTCACCACCAGCACGGCACAGCCGGCCTTGCGCAGCGCCAGCATCTCGGCGCGTATCTGCGCGGCCGCGCCTACGTCGACCCCCCAGGTCGGCTGGGACATGATCAGCAGCCTGGGCTGGGCATCGATCTCGCGCCCCACAATGTATTTCTGCAAATTCCCCCCCGACAGCGATTTGGCGAGGGAGTTCGGTCCGCCAGCCTTGACATTGAACTGGTCGATCAGGCGCCGGGCATGTTCCATCAGCTGCCTGACATGAATCCACCCACCGGCAAGCCCTGGCCAGGAAACAGCTTCCTCACGTGTCAGAAGAAGGTTTTGCGCCAGACTCATGGTGGGGACGACACCGCGCCCCAATCGATCCTCCGGCACAAAATGCAGGCCCATGGCGCGCCGCCCCCCAGGGTGCAGGGTCGACACATCCACCGGCCCCATCTGGATGCTGCCCTGCGGCGCCCGCGTATCCTCGCCCGACAGGACAGCGAGCAACTCCTTCTGGCCATTGCCCGATACACCGGCAATACCCACCACCTCTCCGGCGCAGACGCGCAGCTGGATGTTGTGCAGGTCCACGCCAAACTGGTCTTCATGGGCCAGGCTCAGCCCACTGACCTGCAGGACCGGAGCGCCTGGCTGGCGCTCCTCACGCCGCAGCTCCGGCGGCTCTGAACCGATCATCAGGCGCGACAGCGAGGCATTGGTCTCCTGCTTGGGATTGCACACCCCCGCGACCCTGCCGCCGCGCAGCACAGTGCAGGCATCGCACAAGGCGCGTATTTCATGCAGTTTGTGCGAGATGTACAAAATGCTGCACCCCTCGGAAGCCAGCTTTTTCAACACCACAAACAGCTTTTGCACCGCCTGCGGGGTCAAAACCGAGGTGGGCTCATCGAGGATGAGCAGTTGCGGGCGGGTCAACAGGGCGCGAATGATTTCAACCCGCTGCATCTCGCCCACACTCAGGGTGTGCACCGGCCGCTGCGGATCCAGCTCGAGCCCGTATTCAGCGGCCTTGGCGCTGATGCTGGCCGTGACCTGCTGCAGCGTGTCGCGCGCCAGCCCCAGCCAGACGTTCTCGGCCACGGTCATGGTTTCGAACAGATTGAAATGCTGAAACACCATGCCAATACCTTGGGCCCGCGCCTCCTGGGGGTTGCGGATATGCACCAGGCGGCCGTTGAGAAACATCTGCCCGGCATCGGGCCTGAGCGTGCCGTAGATGATTTTCATCAGGGTCGACTTGCCCGCGCCGTTTTCGCCCAGCACCGCATGGATTTCTCCGGGCAGCACGGTCAGCGATACATCATCGTTGGCAAGGACCGAGGGATAACGCTTGGTGATATGCGCCATCTGCAGGCGTGGCACAAGCATGGACTTGCTGGTCTCCATGTGTTCTAGCCGCGCACCGTCTTGCCAACCGCAAGGTGCGGGTGTGGCTGCACCACTTCATTGAAGCGCTCGCGCAACTCGCGCTTGAGCACCTTGCCGATGGCGCTGCGTGGTAACTCTTCAATCAGGGTGAGATCGGCCAGGCGCTGGGTTTTGCCCAGCCTGGCATTGGCCCACTCTTTCAGTTCGCCAAGCCCCAGGGCAGAACCGGGCTTGAGCACCACAAAGCCCACTGGGGTTTCCCCCCACTGGGTCGAGGGCACCCCCACCACCGCGGCCTCCAGCACTGCCGGATGCTGGCGCAGCACCGTCTCCAGGTCACTGGGGTAAACATTGAAGCCGCCAGAAATGATGAGGTCCTTGCGCCGGTCCAGCAAAGTCAGAAACCCATCCACATCAAAACGGCCCACATCGCCGGTGCGGATGAAGCGCTTGCCGATGGCGTCAAACCACTCTGCCTCGCGCGTCTTGTCGGGCCGCTTGTGGTAGCCCTTCATCATGCCCGGGGAGTGGCCTACCACTTCACCCATCTCGCCGGGGGCCAGCTCGCGCCCCTCCTCATCGATCAGTCGGATGTCGTGCCCTGCTGCGGGCTTGCCCACGGTGTGCAGCTTGTCGCGATAGACATGCGCCTCCAGAATGCAGGAGCCACCACCCTCGGTCATGCCATAGAACTCCACCAGCCCTCCTGGCCAGCGTTGCAGCACATCGGCCTTGAGCGCCGCTGAAAACGGCGCGCTGGTGGAAAACTTGTAGCGAAAGCGGCTCAGGTCAAAGCGGTCAAACTCAGGGTGCGCCATCAGGCGCTGGTACTGCACTGGCACCAGCATGGCATGGGTGACGCGCTCTTGCTGCGCAATGTGCAACCAGCCCAGCGCATCAAATTTGGGCATCAGCACCACCGTGCCACCGTAAGTCAGGGTGGGGAAAAACACCACCAGCGTGGTGTTGGAATACAGCGGGGTGGAGGACAGGGTCACAGTGTCGGGCCCGTAGCCGTAATTCACTGCACGCCTGGAGTATGCCCAGCGCATGCTGTGTGGCTGCACAATGCCCTTGGGCTCGCCGGTGGTGCCCGAGGAATAAATGATGTTGAAGGGCAGCTCAGGCGCAACGGTCACCGCCTGCGGCTGGGCGCCAGGTGGCGCCAGCCAATCGCCAAAGCGCAGCCCGACACTGGAGTCATCGAGCGCGATGCGCGGCAAGCCCTCTGCTGTCTTGGGCCCTACGGTGTCGAGCACACTGGCATCGAGAAAAAGCAGCCGGGCATCGGCATCGGCCAGCATGGCCTGCAAACTGGCTGGGGTGACGCCTGGCGCCAAGGGCGCAACCACCACCCCTGCGCGCAAGGCGCCCAGAAACAGTAGCGCGTAGTTGAGCGAGCTGGTGGCACAAATGGCGATGGCATCGCCCATCTTCAGCCCATCGCGCTGCAGGCTGGCTGCCACCCGGTCCATCCGGGCATCGAGCTCGGCGTAGCTCAGGCTCTGTTGACCCTGCACCAAGGCGCGTCGCCCGGGCGCGATCTGGGCATGAGCGCGCACCAGTTCGGCAATGGTGCCGAAATCTGCGGCCAACTGGGACTGCAGGTCTTGCGGACTCATCGCGCGAATTCTTTTTCTTGCAGCTCGCGCCACAGGATCTTGCCCGAGCCTGATTTGGGCAGGGCGCTGACAAACTCGATCAGGCGGGGGCTTTTGTAAGCTGCCATGTGCTCATGGGTCCAGCGAATGATGTCCTGCTCGCTCACCTGACCCTGCTGCCCTTCGCGCAGCACCACCAGGGCTTTCACGGTTTCGCCGCGCTTGTCGTCATGCGCCGCAATCACGCAGGCCTCCAGGATAGCGGGGTGAAGGTACATCAGGGCCTCCACCTCAGCCGGCCAGACCTTGTAGCCCGAGGCATTGATCATGCGCTTCAAGCGGTCCACCATGAAATAGTAACCATCGTCGTCGATAGTGGCCAGGTCACCGGTGCGCAGGAAACGCTTGCCATCGATCTGCAAAAAAGCTTCCTCGGTCGCCGGCAGATTGTTCCAGTAGCCCTGCATCACTTGCGGCGCATGCATCACGATTTCGCCGGTCTGCCCCTGCGGCACTTCCTGCAATGTGATCGGATCGATGATTCGTGAATCCACATCGTACATCGGGATGCCCAGGCATTGCGGCTTGGGTCGATGCGGCGGGTTGAGGTGGGTGGCAGCGATCGTCTCGGACAGGCCGTAGCCCTCGACATAGTCCAGCCCGGTGATGTCCTTGAGCTTTTGGGCCAGTGCTGCCGGCATGGCCGCGCCGCCACCGCGAATGCCGGTGAGGCTGCTCAGGTCATAGTCGGCCAGCCTGGGGTTGGCCAGGAAATCGACCAGCATGGTGGAGATGGCTGACCATGCACTTACACGGTAGCGCTGCATGCACAGGGCGGCCACATCACGGTCCCAGCGCGACAGGACAACGATCGTGGCACCAATAAAAAGCGGGCCGTTCATGCTGCCCGCCATGCCGGTGACATGGAAAAAGGGCAGCGCTGCCAGATAGACCGTGTCCTGGTTGCGGCTGAACCACTGCACCCCGCCCACCGCCGTGCTCATGGTGCTGCGGTGGGTATGCATGCAGCCCTTGGGCTGTCCGGTGGTGCCCGAGGTGTAGGGCATCACGCACAGATCATCCGGCCCAACCAGCACCGGACCGGGCCGCAAATCGCGCGCGATCAGCTCGCACCAGTGTGTCAGGCCGGGCGCATTGATGGTGTCGCGCGGTGCCGCCACAAAGGGCGGCAGGGGCAAATCGGTGGGGTGTTTCAAGTAGTCGCTGTAGGCAGCCACGATCAGCTGCGACAAGCCCTGCCCCTCATGCCGCACCGCCGCCAGCTCGGGATACAGGTCTTGCGCCACAACCGCCACCTGTGCGCCGGTGTCGCGCACATAGTGGCGCAATTCTTCGCTGCGGTTCATGGGGTTGACCGGCACCACCACCGCATTGGCACGCAGGATGCCGTAATAGCTGATCACCCACTGCGGGCTGTTTTGCATGAACAGCAGTACCCGGTCACCGGTCTTGACCCCACAGACCTGCTGCAGATAGCCGGCAACCCGCTCGACTTCGTCACGAAACTCGGCAAAGCTGATCACCGTGTCGTAATAGACGATGAAGGGCTTGTTGGGAAAACGCTGCGCCGACACCTCGACGTTGTAGGCCAGGCTGGTTTGCGGCAGGGTCAGGTGGTGCGGCAGGCCAGGCGGCCAATGGGCCAAGTGACTGGGCGTGGCGGGGTGTGGCATATCAGACGATGCTGGTGCCGCCATCGAGCGCCAGGTACTGGCCAGTCATGTGGCGAGAGGCCTCGCTGGCCAGGAACACCACCGCGCCCTTGAGGTCTTCCTCACCACCGATGCGGTGCAGAGGCGCGCGTGCCAGCACCGCATCCTGCACTTTTTCCAGCAAGCCAGAGGACATCTTGGAGGGGAAAAACCCCGGACAGATGGCATTGACATTGATGTTGTAGCGCCCCCACTCCGAGGCCAGGGTGCGGGTGAAGTTGATCATGGCCGCCTTGGAGGTGTTGTAGGCGATGGTGTGCACGCCAGCGGCGGTGCCCTTGAGGCCGGCCACCGAGGCAATATTGATGATCTTGCCTTGCTGGCGCGGGATCATGCTGCGCCGGCCCACCTCGCGGGAGAGGAAAAAGGGCGCGTTGACATTGAGGTTGATCACCTTGTGCCAGCCCGCATCGGGATAGTCCTCCGCGGGCGCACCCCAGGTGGCGCCGGCATTGTTGACCAGGATGTCAATCTGGCCAAAACGCGTCAGCGCCTGATCCACCAGAGAGGGGATCTGCTCCTGTTGCTGCAGATCGCAGACCA
>JAFMJA010000233.1 GCA_017853735.1 Burkholderiaceae bacterium
TCCGGCCTCTACGTCCCGAACGTAGCGCTCTACCAGGCTAAGCTACACCCCGATAAGTGAAGCCTGAAATTATAGCCCAGCGATTGAAATGCCAGGGTCAATTCAAGCTGCAAGGAGGCTTATAAGCCGCGTTCAATCCATGCGAAAGGCAGCCTGAATACCGCCCTTTTGTGCTGCGTTCACCAGCGCCCACATGCTAAAGTGTTGGCATGATCAATGTATCTCCCATCTCGGAAGTTCTGGGTGCTCGCATCGCTGGTGTTGACCTCAGTCAGCCGATCAGCGATGACCTGTTCGGGCAACTGGAGTTGGCCTTGCATACGCATGGGTTCATCGTCTTGCCCGGGCAATCACTGACGCCTGAGGCCATGGTGCGTTTTGCACGCCGCTGGGGCCGACCTGAACCGCATGTGATTGACACTTTCCATCATTCAGCCGACCCCAATGTGCTGATCTTGTCCAACGTCTACAAAGACGGCAAGCCCACCGGCCTGGCGGATGCGGGAACCTATTTCCATACGGACTATTCCTACCTGGCAGACGCCGCTCGATGCACCATGCTGTACGCCATCAATGTGCCCACTGGGCGCAACGGGACTTGCTTTGCCAACCAGGCCTTGGCCTACGACCAACTGCCACTATCCACTCGTGCTCGCCTGGATGGTTTGATGGTCAACCATCATTACGGCAATCGGGATGATCTGGACCCTTCCTCGCGTACGGTGGCCTCTCTGCTCAACGATCATCAGAAAAAAAAGGTCGATTGGGTCAGCCATCCTCTGGTACGCCCTCATCCTTTTACAGGCCAAAAAGCGCTTTATGCTGTGAGTGGCAGCTCATTCAGCATCGAGGGCATGTCCGAGGAGGAAGGCCGGACTTTGCTGGACGAATTAAAGGCGCACGCCACGCAGGACAAATTCTGTCATACCTATGACTACGCCAATGGTGATGTCATCGTGTGGGACAACGCCTTGCTTTTGCACAAGGCGCCCTTGATCGATCTCAGCCGTCCGCGCGAATTGTGGCGGGTCACAGTGAAGTACAACTGAGTCTGAAGTTCAAGCCATCTAAGCGCTGGCCTGGCGGCGCCTTGGGCAGCTTCGGCTGAAAACAGACGCTTTAGACTAGCCCCCATCTGGCTTGGTATCATCCCTCTGAAAACATAAAATTAACCCTGCAGGTCGTGGGACTCCAGCTGCAAAACTCGCAGAGTTGGGTGTGACTGAATCTGTGTTTGTACAGCCTCTCAATTGTGGAGCTTTGATGGGTTTGAGTCTGAGATTTGTGACTTCGCTTCCAGGATGCGGGCTTTGACGATGAAAAGCTTTGATGACAATTCAAGGGATGGAATAGGCTTTAGGCAAGCCTAATGGGTGCGATGACGGTAAAAAGATCATTTTTGCTATGGGTGGGCATTTGCTCCCATGTGTTTTGTCTTTCTGCAGAACCCGAGAAAGCCAAACCAGAGACTGCTCAGCTGGAGAAAATTCTCAAGACCAATAATGCCCAGGAGGTGGATCGCCTGCTGAAAGAAATTCAAAAGTCTGGCAAAAGCGTATTTGAGTCGGACTTCTTTCGGGGTCTGATCTTTCTCAAGCGGGAGCATTACGACTCGGCTTTGGCGTCTTTTTCCCTGGTGCCTGTGACCTCCCCTTACTACCTTGACGCACGAAATAACATTGCCATCATCTATGCCGCACAAGGAAAACTGACCCTTGCCAAAAGCACGCTGGAAGACGCGCTCAAATCTAATAGATCAGCTGAGATTGTGTATAAAAATCTCAGCGACCTGAAGTATTTTCTGGCCAATAAGAGCTATTCCTCAGCATTACAAATTCTTGAAGTCGGAAAAAACTCTAAGCCCTCGCTGGTGGTGTCCACTGGGGGTGTGCTGGCAAAGCCAGAGAAAGCCGGCACGCAATTGGCCGAGGCGCCCAAATCGCCTGCACCGGAGGATGTTTCCAAGGCCAGCACCAAAGCACCTGCCGTTGCCAGCTCCAAGCCTGAAACCGTAACACCGCCAGGCCCCGTTGCCTTGCCCAAAACGGAAAAACAGGCCCCTGCAGTGGCGCCAGCAACGGCAGCCAAAGTGAGCCCCGCAAACCCTGGACAAGATGCTGTATCTGCCCAGGCTGCAATCAAGGCCTTGCAGGAATGGGCTTCGGCCTGGGAAAAAAAGGATATGGAAAACTACCTCGGTGCCTACGCGGAGGATTTCCAGCCACCTGATGGCAAGACGCTGGCGCAATGGCGACAAGATAGAAAAAACAGGATATTGCCAAAGAACCGTATCAAGGTTCAACTCAGCCAGATCGAGGCAAAGCAACTTACTCCAACAACCGTCAGGCTAAAGTTTTACCAGAAATATCGATCTGACCAATTGGAAGCCTCCAGCCACAAAACAGTCGACATGAAGCTGTCCAATCAGCGATGGTTGATAACCCGCGAGCGGACATCTGCGAACAATCGCTGATGAGATCCTTATTCATCAAGACCAAAGGATCCCGCTGGAAAAAATTGTTTGGGGTGCCAGTCGCCTTGACATTTCTGGCAATACTTTTTCTGCTCATCAATCAGAATTTCAGAGACACTTTCATCAGCACCCTGCCCCAGGTGTGGCAGGAAAGCCTTATTTCCGCCGAAAGCCATAAAACCGTGGTGGAGCAAGTTCCCCTGCTCACCATGGCAACCCAGCCGGCGCCAGCACCCCTGGATGTCACGCCTTTTGTACGGGATGAAGCTCTGCCCAGACCGACCCCGGAAGGACTTGGCCTGGATGCGCAGATTCCAGCCTTTCTGAACCGTTGGGCGGCCAGCTGGAGTGCCAAGAACCTTGTTGATTATTTTTCGGCGTACGACCAGCAATTCCAGCCAGAGGGAAGAAAAACTATACTGGCCTGGAAAAAGGAGCGAGAAGAAAAAATTCTGTCAAAGTCTAAAATATCTGTCCAAATTTCTGATCCTGTCATCATTCAAACAGACCCTAAAGGCATTTCAGTGAGATTCAATCAAATCTATCAAGCTGAGATTCACGGTGGCGATAAGTTTCAGAGCGCAACGCCCAAGGTGCTCATTGTGAAGCAGGTCGACAATGACTTGAAGATCATTCGGGAATACACGCCATGAAGGAATTCCTGAGCATTTGTCGCAGCACTTTCAAGGGCTGGAACCGGGTCTTTTTGTTGGCCGTTCCTGTCCTGGCTGTGCTGGTCATGTGGTACGCCATCGCGAGTAATCAGTCAGCCGTCAAATATCCGATTCGCTTTGATTTTCAGTTTGCCGATCAGGAGCTAGACCCGCAAAGAGCCGATCCGGAGGGCTATCTGACCCTGATCCAGAATCTTCTATTTCGTTCGGAATATGTCGAGGCGGTCCGGCAGTCGGAGATATTGCTTGCCTCCTACCCCAATTTTCAGTTGGGGCAATGGCTTTATGCGGAGCTCCTGAATCTTAAATTCGATGATCCACCCGCCAATTCGAACAACGAATCTGAAGCATCCTATGCCAAAGGCAAGGATCATGCGCTGTCTGATTTAAAGACGGAGCTTGCCCGCCGACTCCATGCAATGCGTGTGCCTTATCAGAACGGTACTGTACCAAGCGGTCTGGGATATTTGGCCCCAAATACGGAATATTTTGGCGTGGTGGATGCATCTGTATCGCGAATGTATGTGTTCAAAAACAAACCATCGGACGCGACGGGTTACCAGCTTGAACTGCTCTTCCCTTCCTACGCCTCAATCGGTCTGAACGGGATCAACAAACAACTGGAGGGCGACAGCAGGTCGCCATTAGGACTTTATTACACCCAAAAAATCGTCCCGCATAAAAAGCTCCCTGATTTGTATGGCGCTGGAGCCCTGACACTGAACTATCCCAATTCTTTTGATCTTCATCGTGGCCGATCTGGCTCTGGAATCTGGATACATGGATCGCCTTCAGCTCAGTACTCAAGGGCGCCACTGGCTACCGATGGATGCATCGTGTTGCCCAATGATGCGATGCAGCGGTTGCTGAATTTGAGCAACCCTCGAGGGATTCCCATCTTTGTTCAGGAAAATATCAAATGGGTCTCGGCCAATCCTGTGGCCGTGATGCCCGAAGGCCTGGTTCGTCTGATCCAACTCAAATACCCCGCTGCACGCGCGGCGAGTGTCCAGAATCTTGGCACGCATGAAAAATACAGTCAAATGGGCATACTGAATTATTTTTCCTGGGTAGATCAAGGCCAGCGGGTAGCGTTGGTCGATGTACTTGCACCACGTGATCGGGTCTCGCGAACCTATTGGATCGAGGATAGTGTGGGCTGGAC
>JAFMJA010000234.1 GCA_017853735.1 Burkholderiaceae bacterium
TGACAAAGAAAAAGGCTACCAGGGAGAGCGCCCCAGCCACTGCCAGGCCTTTGTACAGGGCTGGCATGACATTCTTCATACCAGGCTGAGCCTTGACGAAGAAACAACCGATGATGGAAGCCACAATCGACACCGCGCCGAGCGCCAGCGGATAAAGCACAGCGTTGGTGGCAGCCGTGGTGATCAGCAGGGCGCCCAGCACCATGGTGGCGATCAGGGTCACGGCGTAGGTTTCGAACAGGTCAGCGGCCATGCCGGCGCAATCACCCACGTTGTCCCCCACATTGTCGGCAATCACCGCCGGGTTGCGTGGATCATCTTCCGGAATGCCAGCTTCCACTTTACCCACCAGGTCAGCGCCCACATCGGCGCCCTTGGTGAAGATGCCGCCGCCCAGTCGCGCGAAGATGGAGATCAGCGATGAGCCAAAGGCAAAACCGATCAGTGGGTTGAGGACCTTGGCGAGATTTTTGTCTGGAGTCATGTTGCCGTTGCCCATCAGGAACCAGGCAAATACCGTGACACCCAGCAGGCCCAAGCCCACCACCAGCATGCCGGTGATGGCGCCGCCGCGGAAAGCCACATCGAGCGCAGGACCGATGCCGCGGGTGGCCGCCTGGGCCGTGCGGACATTGGCGCGTACTGAGACATTCATGCCAATGAAGCCGCAGGCGCCGGAGAGCACTGCCCCCACGATAAAGCCCAGGGCAGTTTGTGAGTCGAGAAAGAGGCCGATCAGGATGGCCAGAACCACGCCAACGATGGCAATGGTCTTGTACTGGCGCGCCAGATAGGCGGCGGCGCCAGTCTGGATGGCCGCGGCGATTTCCTGCATGCGGGGATTGCCCGCGTCCTGGGAAAGAATCCAACCACGTGCCCAGAAGCCGTACACCACGGCGACGAGTCCGCAGACTAACGCCAAAATTAGCGCTGAGTTGCCTGTCATTTCAGTATCTCCAAGTGTTGAATCGCGACAAAGGTGGCAACGCAAAGGGGTGAAGCCACCGGTGCGTTGCTTCCTCGTCGCGAGCAGCTTGGGGCTGTCGGGCGATTGGCCAACTCGGGCAATGTATCCGCAATTTGTCCTTGCGATCGTGGTCTAAGGTTAAAATTAGGGTTTTCCCTAGGCCTATCCAACTTCCAAGCGAACCAAACCAATGTCACTTGATAACGTCTATCCTGGAAAGAACGTCCCCGATGCATTCAATGTGATCATCGAAATTCCCATGAACGCCGATCCCATCAAATATGAGGTTGACAAGGAATCGGGCGCCATTTTCGTGGACCGCTTCATGGGTACGTCGATGCACTATCCGACCAATTACGGCTACGTACCCAAAACCATCGCTGGCGATGGCGATCCGGTTGATGTATTGGTGATCACGCCTTTTCCCCTGATCCCCGGCGTGGTGGTCCCCTGCAGACCGATTGGCTTGCTGAAAATGGAAGACGAGTCTGGAATGGATGGCAAGGTGCTGGCCGTGCCAATTGACAAAATCCTGCCCATTTATAGCCACTGGAAAAAGCCAGAAGACATCAATGCCCTGAGACTGAAAACAATCGCCCATTTTTTTGAGCACTACAAGGATTTGGAGCCAGGCAAATGGGTCAAGATCCTGGGCTGGGAAGGTGTGGAGGCCGCCAAGCAAGAGGTGCTCGATGGCATTGCCAACTTCAACCGCGAGAAGGCGGCGAAGGTCTGATTGAAGCGCTTGGCACCAAGGTGCTAACCCCACTCTGGCTGATCCAGCCCACCAACCTTCTGGCTCACCGCCAACTATTGCAGGCGCTCAGGGAACCCTCTTGAAGGGGCTGTGCTGGTCCAATTCGGCCAGGTAGTCACCAATGGCAGACTGTTCCTGATCCAGAGCGCGCTCAACCGCCTGGGCAAAGGCGGGGTTGGCCATCCAATGCGCGCTGCTGCTTCGCACGGGCAGCAGCGCCCGCGAGAGCTTGTGTTCTCCCTGCGCACCTCCCTCAAAGCGCGCCATACCCTGGTCGATGCACCATTGAATGGGCTGGTAATAGCAAAGATCAAAGTGTAGGCAGTCCACCCGTTCGAGCGCCCCCCAATAGCGGCCATAGGCGATCCGTCGAGCTGGATCGAGAGCGACCAGGCTGCAGGCAATCGGGCGACCTGCACGCTCTGCGATGAACATCAGCCACGCATCGGGCATGTTCTGGGCCATGTGGTGCAGAAAAAAGTCCTGCTGAAGGTAGGGCGGGTTGCCATGCTCTGCATAGGTCTGGCTGTAGCAACGATAGAAAAAATCCCAGTCATCCGAGGATATATTTCTGCCGTGCACCCATCGATGATGGACCCCGGCGTCTTTCACCTTGCGTTGTTCCTGGCGGATTTTTTTCCGTTTGTCCTGCGCGAGATGGCGCAAAAAATCCTCGTAGTCCTGATAGGGCGTGGCAGCGTTGTTCCAGTGAAACTGGACTGTGTGCCGTAGCGAAAGGCCTGCCTGACGGCAAGGCGCAAGGTCTTCCTCGCTGGCAAAGAGCAAGTGCAGCGAGGACACTTGCTGATGTTGGCAGACCTCAATCAGGGCGGCCACAAGGGCTGAACGGGAAGCTGCATCGATCGCCAGCAGGCGGCTGCCAGCGACCGGTGTGAACGGAACAGCCACCAGCGCCTTGGGGTAATAGGCAAGTCCATGTCGTTGATAAGCGGAGGCCCAGGCCCAGTCGAACACATATTCGCCATAGGAGTGGGTCTTGAAGTACATCGGGCAGGCAGCAGCCAGTCTGTTGCCCTGCCACAAGGTGACAAAGCAGGGCGTCCAACCAGTAGCCGGCGTGGCACTACCACTCAAATGCAGGGCAGCGAGGTATTCGTGACGCATGAAAGGCGTTGGCTCGGCCTGCATGGCCAACAATTGATTCCAGTCTGCCGCCTCGATTTTCAGGGGGGAGTCCAGCAAGCGAATGACATAATCAGTCTTACCCAATTGATCATCCCGTTCTGCATTTTTGTTCATGTCACTCAGTATCTGTGTTGCGCAACTTGATTTTGTGGTGGGCGACCTTGCCGGCAATGCGCAGCGAATTATTGACGCAGCCCGTCGAGCCTATGCTGCTGGCGCCCGTTTATTGCTGACGCCGGAATTGTCCATCTGCGGTTACGCGGCCGAGGACCTTTTTCTTCGGCCAGTTTTTCTCTCCGCCTGCGATGATGCCGTGAAAAGTGTGGCCCGGGAGCTGGCGCCGCTGCAAGGTATGACCGTGGTGCTCGGTCACCCGGCTGTGGTCGATGGCGAGCGACTGCGCTCCCGATCGGTGTCCCTGCCATCGAGTTACAACGCTGCCAGCGTTTTGCGCGAGGGCAAGATCCTGGCGACCTATGCCAAGCGCGAGTTGCCCAATTACCAGGTCTTTGACGAGCATCGCTATTTCAGGGCTGGGCAAGAAGCGTGCGTGTTCGAAGCTGGCGGGCCACACAAACTGGTCAAGGTCGGCCTGTTGATTTGCGAGGACGCCTGGTATGAGGCACCTGCCAAGCAGTCGCGCGAAGCCGGAGCCGAGTTGCTGGTGGTGCTCAATGCCTCACCATTTCATCTGGGCAAAGGCATGGAGCGTGAGCGCATGATGCGTCATCGGGCGCAGGCCGCTGGCTTGCCCTTGATCTACGCCCACCTGGTGGGCGGGCAGGATGAAATCGTGTTTGAGGGTCATTCTTTTGCCCTCAATGCCGACGGGTCGCTTGCGGCCAGGGCCCCAAGTTTTGTGGAAGATCTTTTTTCGGTCCGTGTGAGCAAACAAGCAACAACAATTCAACTGAGCGGACCGGTCGAACCAGAACGCACAGCAGACGCTGACCTGTGGGATGCCCTGGTGCTGGGTGTGCGCGACTATCTCGGAAAAAACGGTTTTCCGGGTGCCATCCTGGGGCTGTCCGGAGGCGTGGATTCCGCCCTGGTGCTGGCCATTGCGGTGGATGCATTAGGCGCCGATAAAGTGCGTGCCATCATGATGCCATCGCCTTACACCGCTGACATCAGCTGGATCGATGCTCGCGAAATGGCGCAACGCCTGGGTGTGCGCTATGACGAAATGTCCATCTCGCCTGAATTTGAAGCTTTCAAGGCCACCTTGAATCAGGAATTCAGTGGTTTGCCCGAAGATGCAACCGAGGAGAATATTCAGGCCAGGATTCGTGGCACCTTGCTCATGGCGCTATCCAACAAGAGTGGGCACATCGTACTTACCACCGGCAACAAATCCGAAATGGCGACTGGTTATTGCACTCTTTATGGCGACATGGCAGGCGGGTTTGCAGTGATCAAGGATCTGGCCAAAACCAC
>JAFMJA010000235.1 GCA_017853735.1 Burkholderiaceae bacterium
CCAGGCGGTGAACGATTGCCGCGCCGATACCGCGACTGCCGCCAGTCACTGCAATGGTTTTACCCTGCATGGGTTTGCGCATCATTGATCCTTGAAAACTGCTGGCCTTTTTTCGGAAAAAGCGCGCATGCCTTCATCCGCATCCTGTTGCGAGTAGGCCAGGGTGGACAGATCCGCTTCGACCTGAAGCCCTTCGCTGAGGGGCAGATCATGGGCGCGCAGGATGGCCGATCGCGCATAGGACAGTGCCGGCAGGCTGTAGCCGGAAAAGCGCCGACAAAAAGCGATGGCTTCCTCGATTTTCTTTTCAGTGCTCACCACCTGGTTGATCAAGCCGAAATCCAGGGCTTTGCCGGCATCAATCGTCATGCCCGTCAGAATCATCTCATTGGCCCGAGTTTGACCAATCGCACGCGGCAGTCGTTGGGTACCGCCATAGCCTGGGATCAGGCCGAGCTTGATTTCTGGCAATCCCATTTTGGCGTTTGGGGTAGCCAGCCGAAAGGTGCAGGCCAGAGCCAATTCCAGCCCTCCGCCAAATGCAAAACCATTGATCAATGCCAAGGATGGAACTGCCAATTTATCAAGCTTGGCAAAGACTGACTGACCCAATTCGGCCCCGTGCTTTTGAGCCTGGCGATCGCGGTTCATCAGCTCGCCGATGTCTGCGCCCGCGCAAAAGGCCTTGTCGCCAGTTCCTGTGATGATCAAGGCACGTGCCTTGCTTTTTGCCATCGCGTCAAAGTGCTGGCCTAAATCCTGGAGCAGGGCGAAGGAAAGTGCGTTGAGCGCCTGGGGTCGATCAATCGTCAGGAGCATGAACTCTTCAAGCGGTTCCATTTTCAGCGCCATGGCTTGTTTCCTTTATGCAGGTTCTTGAAACCGAATGGCGGTGAGCGAAAGTTTGCCAGCCCTGTTCATGGCCTGTATCTCGCGTTTGAGAATTTTTCCGCTGGGTGTCAGGGGAAATGCTGGCATCACCGTGAAGTATTCAGGCATGTCGTATTTGGACAGGCCTTCTCGATGTAGATGCTGTAAAAACTCGTTGGGCTCAATCAGGAAGCCATCGCGCAGCATCAGCGCCATGCAAACCTTTTCGCCCAGGCGGGCGTCGGGTACGCCGAAGGCTGCGCATTTGAAAACTGCCGGGTGGCGATAGCCCAATTCCTCAATACGGGCAGGATAAATATTGTGACCACCACGAATGATCAGGTCTTTTTTGCGACCTACGATGCGCAGACACCGGTGTTCATCCAGTGTGCCCAGATCGCCTGAGAGGAACCATCCTTCCCGGTTAAAGGAATCCTCGGTGGCGGATTGGTTGTTGTAATACCCCAGCATCAGCAAGCCACCACGGGTGGCGATTTCCCCAACTTCACCCTCCGGGACGTCCTTGTTTGGATCTAGCTGGTCAACAATCTTGGTCTCAAAGCCAGCGGCAGCTCGGCCGCAGGTCTGCACAATCGTGCGCGCATCATCGTCCGGCGATGTGTACTGGTGAGAACCATTTTCGGTCATGCCATAAATATTCTGGGGTGTGATACCAATCCTCAAAAAGCTCTCAGCCACTTCCTCCGGTATGGGGGAACCCGCCATGTAGAAAATCGCGACCTTGCCCAAGCCAGTGTCGCCACGCTGTTTCATGGCACTCAGAATGTCCATAGCATGGGTTGGGACACCCATGAGATAAGTGGCACCAGTTTGATGAATCCAATCCAGGGTGCTGGTGTGCTTTGGAAGATCATTGAGCACCAACTCAAAGCCTCCTGCCAGCCACTGTTCAACCGCAACCGTGCCAATGTGGTGACTCATGGGACTCAGGCTCAGCAGCACGGTGTTCGCCGGGTATTTCCACTCTTGCACCATGGCGCGGCCATTGGCCAGCAAGGTGTTGTGGGAGTGCATGACCCCCTTGGGCGCGCCTGTGGTGCCCGAAGTGAAGGCGAGATAGACAATCGCATCAGGGTCATTGGCAGCAGGGATACTGGGTACCACCTGGCAGTCTGCTGCAGCATAGTCTGTTGCCAGTGAGCTGGGCGAAGGCGTCACTGTGAGCATGAGTTTGAGGGTTTCTACCTCCTGCGCCTGTGTGCAAAACGCATCCACATCCTTGAGGGCCCCATATCCTGGCAGCATGACCAGGGCTGCAGCCCGGCTGTGCCTGACCAGGCTCAGGATTTCAGCCGACGAGTAGTTCTGGTGCAGTGAGGTGCAGGCCACATAGCCGTTACGGGCGCAGGCCAGAAAAGTCACCACACTTTCACAACGCGATGGCAGCCAAATCGCCACCCGGTCACCGCGTTTCAGGCCAGCTTGATGAAGTTGCTCGCTGACGGACTCGACCCAGCGCTGCAGTTCCTTCCAGGTCAATCGATACCGGCTATCGCGCAGGGCTAACCCTGGACTCTTGTTCTGCTGCACCAAATCAAACAGGGTCTCACTGCGCCAAATCCCATGGGCATAGTATTTTTTGGCCGAGGCGTAATTGAGCAGTGACAGTAACATTACGGTCAATGGCCAAAAGTATCAGGATCGGGCTTGCGGCGTGCGGCAAAGGCTTTGCCCAATTCGCCAGATTCATCACTGTCCAGGTAAGGACGTAACAGCAGGTCATGTGTCACTCGGGACAGTCCGCTGACTCCACCATGTCGCGCCCCGAATGCGCCTTTGATGGCAGCCAGGGCAAAAGAGCCGCGCTCCGCAATCTCCAAGGCCATTGTTTGTGTCGCTTCCCTTAAGTCTGCATCAGGAACCACACGGTTGATAAGACCGATTTCAAGTGCCTGCTGGGCAGTGAGTTTTGGATTGAGCATCCACATCTCTTTCGCACGCTTCTTGCCAATCAGGTCTTCCAGCAGCCAGGTGCCATAGCCGGCGTCAAAGCTGCCCATCATGGGGCCGACCTGGCGGAAAACTGCGCTTTGCTTGGCGATGGTGATATCGCAGACAACTTGCAGAACATTTCCGCCACCCACGGCAAATCCATTCACACTGGCAATCACTGGTTTTTGCAGACGCTCAATGGATTCATAGATCTCCAGGGTAGGTAATACGCCGGCATAGAGATGGGTATCTGGCATGCCTTCCTTGCGTCCACCAATGCAGAAAAATTTGTCGCCCGCACCCGTAATGACCAGCGCCCGGGTACGGGTCTCACGCCTTATTGCATCGATGCAGTCCCGGATTTCATGGCACATGGTCTCGTTGAACATATTGCCATCATCCGGCCGGTTGAGGGTGAGCCAGCCAACCGGGCCTTTTTCTTCGTACAGAATGGTTTCAAATTTCACGATAGTGCTTTTCAGGTCATTTTGGTAGGAGTCCGGCCTGATCAAGCGCATGCTTGATTCGACCAATTTCTGCGGCGCCAAGCTTCATCAGGGGAGGGCGTACCACCGCTCGAGGAAGCTTGCCCATCAAAACCAGGGCCTCCTTCATCCGGTTATGCATGTCCACCCAAGGCGCTGCATAGAAGACGTCCGCCGTAAAGCTGATCTGTTGGTGAAGTTGCTGGGCCAACTTCAGATCACCAGCCTGCACAGCTTGAAACAGGCGCGACTGCAAGGCGGCGATCACCGAGCCGCTACCCGAGAGAAGGCCGTTGCAGCCAAGCACCAAGGAGCTGAACAGCCAGGCACTGTGCGTGCTCAGAACATTGACCGGTCGAGCACGGCTTTGCAGCAATTCAATGTGCTTGTTGTGCTGTGGTGGGCTGGAGATCCAGTCCTTGATCGCGCGCACCTGTGGAACCTTCTCCACCAGCTCCAGCAAGGTATCCAGTGGATAGCTCTGCGGCGAGCTGCTGGCATATTGAAAGGCTATCAGCGGTAATCCGCTGGCATCTGCGATTCGCTTGAAATGATCAACCACCATCTCGGGTCGATGTCCCATGGTGAATGGTCCAGGCGGGAACACCAGCAAAGCCGAGGCGCCGCCTTGAGCCGCCGCTCTGGCCAGACGTTCGCCCTCGAGGCTTCCTTCTGCATAGATGCCGTTGACGATGGGGATGTGCGCGCCAATTTCATCCTGGGCAATTTCAAGCACTCGCTGCTGTTCTTCAAAGGTACACGAGGCGACTTCTGTCGAGTGCGCATTGATGGTGATGGCGGATAGGCCCTTAACAGAACACACATCCTGCAAGTGCTTGCGAAATGATTTTTCATCGATGGAAAAATCATCATGAAAAGGCAAGATCACCGCTGGAATGACGCCATTGGGTATGTAATCAGGATGACGGCTCATGTTTTTTCTCCAGAAAATTCACTCTGGTTTTACGCCAGCTTCTTTCAACACTTTCTTCCAG
>JAFMJA010000236.1 GCA_017853735.1 Burkholderiaceae bacterium
GAGCACCTTCGTGCCGTCCGGATTCAGCTTCGGGGCGTTGGTGCGGATGCGCCAGGCCAGGTCGTTGAAGTTCACGCCGTAGCGGCTCGTGAGCAGGTTGAGCGGCGGCATGATGATATTCGTCACGAGCGACCCGATGATCTTGCCGAAGGCCGCCCCGATCACCACGCCCACGGCGAGGTCGATGACGTTGCCCTTCATGGCGAAGTCGCGAAATTCCTTGAGCAGTCCCATCCGTCAGGTCTCCCGGGAATCGATCGTCGGCCGCCCGCCACCGAGCGTGCCGTCGCAGCCGCGAAAGTGTAGTGTCGCGTCTGCGGGATGAATACCCTTTCGTGCCTCGCCAGGAGGGCGGGCCGAACAGCCACGCGGTACATTGCAGAGGTCGTCGGCCGCACGCCCCCCGTCCGCCCCGCCCATGCTCGACCTCCGCAGAACGCCGGCCGTCGCTCCATGGCGGATCGCCGTGTGCCTCGCCGCGCTCGCCCCCTGGGCCGGGAGCGTGCCGCCGCCAACCCGCGCCGCCGAGCCCGAGTCGAGCGACATGACGGCGGGCAAGTGCCAGCGAAAGCAATGCCAGGCGTCCACATTACCAGGAAAGCGACCCACCGACTGATGAAAGCGAGAGGCGGGAACGTCGATATACCAGCGGTCCGACTGCACGCCCTCATCCAAGGGGGTGACCTGGGTGGAAAAATCAGCCTGTTGCGCCGCGCCCACGGTGTTGGGGTGAACAAAGGGCAAATGGCCGAAGTCAAGCAGATTGTCAGCCACCAGGCTCATGTGCGCATGCACATGCAAATAGCCCTGGGAAGGAACCCAGCGCGGATCGTGCGCCCAGGGTGCGTCGATGATCTTGGTCGGGTCGACCTTCTCGGGCACTCCCATCCAGATCCAGAGAAATCCGTCTTTTTCCACCAAAGGATAGCGGCGCACGCACATATTGGGATGCCCCTGCGGCTGGGCCGGAATCTCGATGCACTGGCCGGCGGCACCGAACTTCACACCGTGGTACATGCAGCGAATGCCATCGGCCTCGATGCGCCCCTTGGAGAGAGGGGCCAGCCGATGAGCGCAGCGGTCTTCCAGG
The DNA here is from genome assembly GCA_017853735.1 of Burkholderiaceae bacterium. Classification (GTDB taxonomy): domain Bacteria; phylum Pseudomonadota; class Gammaproteobacteria; order Burkholderiales; family Burkholderiaceae_C; genus Hylemonella. The sequence goes on from JAFMJA010000236.1 coordinate 1,091, forward strand.
GCCACCGCCTCGCCAGCGGCGGTGCGGAACAACACCAGGTCGTCGCCCAATACCGTGCGCGCCAGAGGCGTCTGCGCGCTTACCTCGTGCGGCCAGGCCACCATGTACCAGGCTTCGCGCAGGAAAAATTTGTCAGGCAGGATAGCTTGGCTCATTGAATTTCCTTCACCACTCTCCAATGATCACGCCACCAGCAGATGCGGGGCTCGCACGCTTCATGATGTCAGCGTCCGAGATGGTGACCCGATTGCGCCTTTGGCGCATCCAGTCAAACACCAGGCCCAAGTGTTCATCGCGCACCTGAGCATACCCGGGGTCGCGACCCAGATCGCGCAGTTCCTGCGGATCTTCCTGCATGTCAAAAAGCTGGGGCGGCAGGCCATCGTAATGAATGTACTTGTAGCGGTCGCTGCGCGCCATCACCATGCGGGCCTGGTGTGGTTTCAAGCCCAACTCGCGGGCAGCACCGTAAATGGCGTAATCGAGTTCCGAAAACGCTGCTTCGCGCACTGTGGCGGCACGGCCTTCCAGCAAGGGGCGCAAGGAGCGTCCTTCCAGCCAGTGCCTGGGCAATTCCTGGCCAACGGTTTCGAGGAAGGTGGGTACCAGATCGATGGCTTCGACCAGGGCCTGACTGCTGGTGCCGTGGGTTTGCGGTGCCGAGGGGTCGGCCACGATCATCGGGATGCGTACCCCCTGCTCGTACATGAACTCTTTTTCGCCGAGCCAGTGATCGCCCAGGTAATCGCTGTGGTCAGCGGTCAAGACAATCATGGTGTCTTCCCACAAGCCCCGCGCTTTCATGAAGGCAAACAGACGACCCAAGTGGTCGTCAACCTGCTTGATCAGGCCCATGTAGGCGGGAATCACGTTGAGGCGGTCGGCATCGCGCGAGAAAGCAACACCCTCGGGGTGGCGACGGTAACCCGCGTACACCGGGTGGTCATCATGACGCTCGTGCTCGGCACGGATCGGGGCCTGGATGTCCTCGCGGCCATACATGTTGTGGTAGGGGGCCTGCACAATGTAGGGCCAGTGCGGCTTGATGTACGACAGATGCAAAAGCCAGGGGCGGTCACCCTGCTCGGCCATGAAGTCCATGGCGCGGTTGGTCATGTAGGCGGTCTCGCTGTGCTCATCGGGCGCCCGGGTGGGCAGGTGAGCGTTGCGGTAGTACCAGCCGCTGGCAATCTGGCCCTGCGCGTCCTCGCCGGCATTGGCCCAGGTGTGCCAGGGGTTGTCACCAGTCATTCCGTGACGACGCAGGTATTCGTTGTAAGCCAGCTTGGGGTTGACCATGGCGTCGGGGTGGATGCCATCGTCACGCTCGTAGGGCTCAAAACCGGCTTCGGCGGCAAGCCGGCTTTCGGGCCCATCGGGCGCCAGGGCATAGCGCGACAGGCCATCACGGTCCGCGTACATGTGGGTCTTGCCCACCACTGCCACCCGCATACCGCTGTGGCGCATATGGTCGCCCAGGGTTTGTTCGCCCAGCGGCAGGGGGATGAAGTTCCAGGTCGCGCCGTGTGAAAACACATAACGCCCTGAGTAAAAGGAGGCACGCGACGGGCCGCAATTGGGTGACTGGCAGTAGGCGCGGTCAAAGCGCACGCCGCGCCGGGCAATCTCGTCGATGTTTGGGGTCTGCAGGGTGCGGTGGCCATAGCACGACAGATAGTCGGCACGCAGCTGGTCACACATGATGAAGAGGATGTTCTTGACTTTTTTCATGATTGGCATGGATTCAAATCGTGGCCCCGCCATCCACCCCAATCACCTGACCGGTGATGTGGCAGGCCAGGTCGGTCGCCAAAAAGCCTACACAGGCGGCAACGTCTTCAACAGTCTGCGGTTTTTGCATGGGCACGAGCAAGCGCACCCGCTGGTCGAACACGTCGCCCTCTGTATCAGGCGATGCGCCGCGTTGCTCCAATTCGCCCCACATCGGCGTGCGGATGTAGCCCGGGCAGACGGCGTTGACGGTGACCAGCGCAGTGGCCAGGTCGCGCGCCAAAACCTTGCTCAGAGATATCAGCGCCGCTTTCGAGACGCTGTAGGCCGGCATATATGGGGCCGAGATGACGCCGGTGATGGAAGATATATTGATGATGCGCCCAGACTTGGAGGCCAGCAGGGGTTCGCGCGCGGCAGCGCACCAATGCACCGCCCCCATCAGGTTGATGTCCAAGGTGCGGCGCCATTCATCGGGCGTGCATCGGGTGTATGGCTGGCCTGGTGCCGACGCCACACCGGCGCAATTCACCAGCACATCAATGCCACTCCAGGTCTGACAGGCGTATTGCGCCGCCCGCTCCACTTGCGCGGGGTCGCTCACGTCGCAGGCCAAGCCGCGCGCCTCGGCACCCGCCTCGACCAGGGAGTGGGCCATCTGCTCGGCCCCCTGCTGGCTGCGGTCGGCGATCAACACCTGTGCCCCCAGGCCGGCCAGTTCACGCGCTATGGCGCTGCCAATCCCCATGGCAGCACCAGTCACCACCGCCACTCGCCCTTGCAGCTTGGCCTGGCTCAGTCGTGACAGCGAGGAAGCACCCATATCAGAAGAAAATACCCAGGTTTTTTTGCGTTACCACCGACTGATCGAGGATGATGTCGCGCCGATAAATTTGCCACTCGTCCTGATGGGGCCGCAGGTAGTCATGCCGAAAACCGCTGAAGGTCTCGAACTCGTATTCAAGGTGCGAGCGGTAAATCAAAAAGGTACTGCGCACTTCAAGACGACCATCTTCTTCCACTTTGAGGATTTCCACATTGCTGATCAGGTGGCGGGTGCGCGAGGGCGGCGTTTCGGCCCAGGCCATGCCGGTTTGCAAACGCTTGACGCGATTGGTCAGACTGGTCTTGTCGTCATCGAAATGCGCCACTTCGCCAAAGGCGCTGATTTCCTTGCCCAGGTCGCGGCCGATGCGGTTGGTTACTACCGGCATCCAATAGCGCAGATCGTCGCTGAACAGAGCCAACCAGTCGGTCAGGTGGTGATCATCTTGCAGGCGCGCCTCGAGCGCGAGAAAGGCCTGCACCCGAAACCACAGAGCCATGTCTGCCACGGCGTGCGCGTTCATGCACCCTCCTTCTGGCAAGCGCGGCGCGACATGTCGGGTACCGCAGGTACGCTGGTGTCATCCATCAGCTCGGCCCAACGCTGGTAAAAGCCGCGCTGGTTGATCTCGGACTGGAACTTGCCCAGACGACCCC
>JAFMJA010000237.1 GCA_017853735.1 Burkholderiaceae bacterium
ACAAAAGCTGCTAAGGCCCATAAACGTTTAACCATATTTGTGCCTCCGTGCTGCTCAGTTGATGAAATTTAATTTATCAGATTGGATAAATTTTTTTCAGATCAATAGGGGGGGGGGTAAACCCTAGGTCACTTGAATAGACTGCATGCCAAGGCACTTGCGCCTGGCGGCGATGGCAGCCGGTTGCAACTATCAAGCGACATCAAAGCTGTAGCTGGAAAATGCCCAGGGCCGGGGTCGCGAGCTTTGGACTGTTAGGATCTTGGGTCTTTCAGAAACATCCAAGGCCTGATTGAAAAAATGCCCATGAACAAGATCGCTCGCGAAAAACTGAAAAAAGTCAGCACAGCAACGCTGTGCACTGCCTTGTTCAAGCGCGGTCTGCGTAACCAGTTCATCCAGGACGTCCACCCTCTCAATCCTTCGCGGCCCAATATGGTGGGCGAGGCATTCACCCTGCGCTACATTCCGGCACGCGAAGATCTCAATCCAATCACGGTTTACCTCGATCGTGCCCACCCGCAACGGGTGGCTGTCGAGGAGTGCCCTGCGGGTTCGGTGCTGGTATTTGACAGCCGTAAAAACCCCAAAGCGGCCTCGGCCGGCTCGATCCTGGTGGCCCGCCTGATGAAGCGTGGCGTGGCGGGGGTGGTAACCGACGGCGGCTTTCGGGATTCTCCTGAAATAGCTGCCATGGATATCTCGGCCTACCATAACCGACCCAGCGCCCCGACCAACCTGACCCAGCATCAGGCAGTGGACATCAATGTGCCGATTGCCTGTGGCGATGTTGCGGTATTTCCGGGCGATGTGCTGGTGGGCGATGGCGAGGGTGTGGTGGTGATCCCTGCCAACATGGCCGAGGAAATTGCCGACGAAGCATTTGAAATGACGGTTTTCGAGGACTTTGTCACTGAAAAAGTCATGCAGGGGCGATCCATCCTAGGGCTTTACCCGCCCACAGAGGAGGCGTCGCGATTGGAGTATGAAACCTGGCGTAAAACGCATCAACGATGAGGGAGAAATGATGAACATCAAGCAACAGATCCGAGCCCTAGTCCATGCCCTGTCCACGGCGGGGCTGACCTTCATGTTGGCAGCCATCACCGGTCATGCTCAGGCCCAAAGTGCAATTTGGCCCAACAAGACGGTCACTATTGTGGTGCCCTTTGCACCGGGCGGAGGCACCGACATCGGCACCCGCATCGTGGCCCAGCGCCTCTCGCAACTCTGGGGGCAAAGTGTGGTGGTGGACAACCGGGGTGGGGCAGGCGGCAATGTGGGCCTGGAGATTGTGTCGCGCGCCAAACCAGATGGCTATACCCTCTTGACCGGCAATGTAGGCACCCAGTCGATCAACCCCACTCTGTACCGCAAGCTCAATTACAACCCGGACACTGCGTTCACGCCGATCGGGTTGTTCGCCGAACTGCCTTTTGTGCTGACCACCACCACCTCCTTGCCGGTCAACAGCGTCAAAGCCCTGGTGGACTATGCCAAGGCCAATCCGAACCAGTTGACTTATGCCAGTTCTGGCAATGGTGGCTCTCCGCACCTGTCAGCAGAAACCTTCAAGATTGCCACTGGAACCCAAATACTGCATGTCCCCTACAAAGGGGGTGGCGCTGCCATGACTGACCTGATCGCCGGCAATGTCCATATGATTTTTTCTTCCGTGCTGGAAACCTCGGCGCATATCAAGGCGGGCAAATTGAAAGCCCTGGCAATCACCAGCAAAGATCGGGTATCGGCGATGCCAGACATACCGACCCTGGAAGAGGCGGGCGTTGTGGGTGCAGAGTCTGGCTCCTGGCTCGGTCTCCTTGCACCTGCGGGAACGCCTGCCGATGTGCTTGAAAAAGTTTCACGTAGCCTGCAACAGGTGGTGGCCATGCCCGAGGTGAAACAACAATTGCTGGCCCAGGGGGCGATCGCCAAATCAGGCAGCCCGCAGGACTTTGTGCAACTGATCGCCAACGATCGAAAGCGCTACGCCAGGATTATTTTGGACAACAAGCTCACTCTGGATTGATGTCGAGATTGTTTGCACACCAGTCATTCCCAATTTCTTGATACGGATTTTTATGAAAAGCAAGCGAACCCTTTTTTTGTCATGCCTGCTGGCCAGCCTCTGTGCCTGTGTGGCGTTTCCCGCTGCAGCGCAGGCAGACTATCCCAGCAAGCCGATCAAGCTGATTGTGGCTTTTCCGCCCGGCGGCACCAGCGATGTCATGGGCCGTCTGATGGCTGAGGAATTGACCAAGGTGCTCAAGCAGCCCGTGGTGGTGGAGAACATTGGGGGGGCTGGCGGAGTGGTTGGCATGGACCGCGCCCTCAAGATGCCAGCCGACGGCTACACCATCATCCAGACTGGGGTGGGGCAGAACGCGGTGGCCCATGGGCTCGACCCCAACCTCAAGTACAACTCGCTGAGTGATTTCATTCACCTGACCCAAGTCCATTCAGGCCCGAATGTCCTGGTGGTACATCCCGCCCAACCTTTCAAATCGGTCAAGGACCTGGTGGAGTTTGCCAAGAAGAATCCTGGCAAGTTGGACTATGGCTTTACCCATGCGGCATCGGGCCATATGGCGATGGAATTGTTCAAGCAAACCACTGGTGTTTTCATGACTGGCATCCCATACCGGGGGGGCGGCCCGATGCTCAATGATTTGCTGGCCGGTACTGTCCCGATGATCTTCATCAATCAGGATGTTGCGCTCCCCCATATCCGGGCCGGTAAGTTGCGCCCCTTGGCGGTTACCAGCAAGGAACGCAACGCGCTTTACCCCGATGTACCCACCATTGCTGAATCTGGCTACCAGGGATTTGAAGCCCTGTCGTGGTCGGGCCTGTCGGTTGCCAAGGGGACGCCCCGGCTAATAGTCGACAAACTCGAGGCGGCCATGGCCCAGGCGATGCAATCTGCAAATTTCCGTCAGCGGCTGACTTCGGTTGGCTTTGTGATTCCCCCGATCGGCAGTCAACCCTACACCACATTTGTCAAATCCGAACTCGACCAGTGGACGCGAGTCATCAAAAAAGCGGGCATCAAGTCCGAGTGAGCGAGTTTTAAAAAGTTGAACGAGGTTTGAAGATGGCAAAACAGGCGGCAGGTCATTTGATTGTGGAATGTCTGGTGGCGCAAGGCGTGGAGGTGGCATTTGGTGTGCCTGGAGAAAGTTACCTTGGAGTGCTCGATGGCTTTCACGCCTATCGCGACAAGATCCGCTTTGTGATCAACCGCAACGAAGGCGGCGCAGCCTTCATGGCCGAAGCGGTGGGCAAGATGACCAGGCGCCCAGGCGTCTGCTTTGTCACCCGTGGTCCGGGCGCCACCAATGCGTCAATTGGCGTGCATACGGCTTTTCAGGACTCCACCCCGATGGTGCTGTTTGTGGGAGATGTGGCCACTGATATGCGTGACCGGGAGGCGTTTCAGGAAGTTGACTTTGCCAGCTTCTTTGGCCCGAACACCAAAGGCATGGCCAAGCGGGTCGAGCGCATCGATGATCCGCGTCGCATCCCTGAATATGTGGCCCGCGCATTTGCCACCGCCATGAACGGCCGGCCAGGCCCGGTCGTGCTGGTATTGCCAGAAGACATGCTGGTGCAGGAGGTGGATGTTTCCCCCATGCCCAGGGTGGAAGCTGCCCCGATGGGCTGTGATCCTGAAGCCTTGGGCCAACTCGATGCGATGCTGCGCCAGGCCAAGCGCCCCATGGTGATTGCAGGCGGAAGCACCTGGACTCCACAGGCGGCGCGCGACTTGCAGGCATTCGCCGAGGCCTGGAGGCTGCCGGTCACTAACGCATTTCGATTTCAGGATACTTTCGACAATTTTCACCCGCAATATGCCGGTGATGTCGGTATTGCGCCTAACCCGCAATTGGTCCAGCGTATCCAGGAAAGCGACCTGATCCTGGTGCTGGGCCCACGTCTGGGCGAAATGACCAGCAGCGGCTACACCCTGTTTCAACCACCGCGTATCCGGCAAAAACTGGTGCATGTTCATGTCAGCGCGGAAGAACTTAACCGTGTCTACCAGGCGGATTTGGCGATCAATGCTTCCATGGCTGCCACTGCCAAGTCGCTGGCCAGTCTGCCCGCTCCAGCGCAGCTGGCCTGGGAGGCCTGGACGCGTGACTGTCACTCTGCCTACCAGGCTAACCGTATCCCCCAGCCATTGCCAGGCCCGATTGACATGCCGGCCATTGTGGCCTGCCTGCAAAAACATCTGCCTGCGGATGCCCTGATCACCAACGGCGCGGGTAACTTCGCTAGCTG
>JAFMJA010000238.1 GCA_017853735.1 Burkholderiaceae bacterium
CGCGACATCGACAGCCTGCGCAAGGTGATTGCCAGGCGGGGCATCGAATTGGAGTAGGTGGGGCGAGAAATCTTCTCCAACCACCACCATCCACGGCTTGCGAACTAAGCCCTGGTGCTCTGCCGTGCTGCATGCCGGGCGGCAAAGCCCACATACCAGGCCAGGCAGCCCGGATTGGCCATGGCGTCCTTGTTGACCACCTTTTCGATCGGCTGGCCCAAGAGCAGCTTCTTGATCGGCAGCTCCTGCTTCTTGCCGCTCAAGGTGCGCGGAATCTCGGTCACCTGCAGGATTTCATTGGGCACAAAGCGCGGCGAGAGCGCGGTCTTGATCGCGCTGCTGATGCGCGACTTGAGTGCGTCGTCCAGCGCGATGCCTTCGCGCAACACCACAAACAGGGGCATGTAGCTCTCGCGCCCCAGGTATTCCAGATCGACCACCATGGAGTCGAGCACCTCGGGCAGTGCCTCCACTGCGCTGTAGAGCTCGCTGGTGCCCATGCGCAGGCCATGCCGATTGATGGTGGCGTCGCTGCGGCCATAGATCACGCAACTGCCCCGCGCGGTGATCTTGAGCCAGTCGCCATGGCGCCACACCGGTCCCATGGCGGCCGGACCATCGCCACCGCCAGGCTTGCGCCCATGGCCGGCGGGGTACATGTCAAAGTAACTGGAGAGGTAACGGGCGTTGTCCTTGTCGTTCCAGAAGTACAGCGGCATGCTGGGAATCGGCTGGGTACAGACCAGCTCGCCTACCGCATCAGTCACAGGCTCACCCTGCTCACTCCAGGATTCGATGGCGCATCCAAGCAGGCGGCATTGCATTTCGCCGGCCACCAGCGGCAACTCCCGGTAGCTGCCGACAAAGGCACCGGCAAAGTCGGTACCACCTGAAAAGTTGCACCACCAGATACCGCCGCCGTGATATTTTTTCTCTTCCGCAGTGGCTGGTCGCAAGCGGCGCATTTGCGTATTGGCCCAACGCTGCACATCTTCGCTCAGGGGCGAGCCGGTGGAGCCCAGCGCACGCACCTGGCCCAACGGGCCGCAGCGGGTGATGTCGACTTCGGTCTTCATGCAGTTGGAGAAGAAGGCGGCGCTGGCACCAAAAAAGGTGGCGCCTACATCGGCGCAGAAGCGCCACAAGGTGCTCCAGTCGGGCGCCTTTTTGTTGCCGGCCGCATCCACGGTGGCGCCGCCGGGGCTGCCATCAAAAATGCACAGGGTAGTGCCGGTGAGCAAGCCGCTCATCTGGATATTCCACATGATCCAGCCGGTGGAGCTGTACCAGTGGTAGCGCTCGCCCCAGGCATTGGGGCCGTAGCTGCAGCCGATATCACTGTTGAGCGACAGGGCCATGGCGTAGACCAGAATGCCGCCATGCCCGTGCACGATGGGTTTGGGCAATCCGGTGGTGCCGCTGGAATAAACCACCCACAGGGGGTGATCAAAAGGCAGCATCTCGGGCTTGAAGCTGCGCGTGGCCTCGTCCTCGCGTGCGGCGGCCTGCTCGAAGCCAGCCTGTGAGATGCCCTCTCGCACCTGGAAGGCGGGCAGTCCCAGATTGCTCAGCAGCACCAGGTGGTGCAGGGTGGGCAGGGCGGCACAGATTTCTGCCACCACCTCGCGCCGGTCGGTGTCGCGCCCCGCATAGGTCACCCCATCGCAGGCAATCAGGACCCGGGGCTCAATCTGCTTGAAGCGGTCGAGCACTGCGGCCGTACCCATGTCGGGTGCGCAAATGCTCCACACCGCGCCGATGCTGGCAGTGGCCAGAAAAGCCACCATGGCCTGAGGAATATTGGGCAGGTAGGCCACCACCCGATCCCCTTTGCGCACGCCCTGGGCACGCAGATGAAGGGCCAGGGCGGCCGCCTGTCCTTGCAACTCGGGCCAGCTCAGCTCCTTAGCCCGTTGTCCTGCAGCCAGGCTCTTTTCATTGTGGCTGATGACCGCCGGCACGCCAGCCGCATGGGCTGCGGGCACATGGCGAAAGACCTGTTGTGCATAGTTGACCTGCGCGCCTGGAAACCAGCGAGCCCCCGGCATGCGGTTGTCTGCCAGGGCGGCCGTGTGCGCAGTGGGCGAATAGATGCCAAAGCAATCCCAGATGCTTTGCCAGAAAGCATCCAGGTCGGACACCGACCAGCGCCAGAGATCGTCATAGCGCTTGAAGTCCAGGCCACGATGCTGGCGCAGCCATTGCTGGAACAGGCGGATCTGGGGCACGTAGGCGGGGGCTTTTTTCATGTCCAGGCGAAGGTCAAAATTTGGCAACGGGCCCCAGTGTAGCGGGGCTTCGCCGCTGCCGGTCAGGCCTCAGGACAGCTTGATGCAGACCGCCCCGACGCAGACCATGGCAATGGCCGCCAGCCGCGCATGCCCAAGACGCTCGCGTAAAAACACCACGCCGATGATGGCGGCAAAGACGATCGAGCTCTCGCGCAAGGCGGCCACCGCAGCAATCGGCGCATGGCCCATGGCCCACAACACCATGGAGTAGGCGCCCAGCGTGCCCGCACCACCCAGCACCGCAGTGCGCCACATCGGCCGCAGCGCCCCCCAGAGTTGCTGGCCACGCATCAGCCGGGTTGTCAGCAGCAGCAAGATGGCGGTGAGGACGAAGGTCCACCCGGTATAGCTCAGGGCGTTGCCCGAGAGTCGGGCGCCCTGGCCGTCAACCACGGTATAGGCGGCAATTACGCCTGCGTTGCCCAGTGCAAACACCAGCCCGCCCGCATGCATGGGGCTGATGCGCCAGGCGGCCACGGCCAGGCTCAGTGCGCCCAGGCTGATCAGCGCCACGCCCAGCCAGCCGAGCGTGGTTGTGGTTTCGCCCAGGAACAGCAGGGCCGCGATGGCCGCCAGCGCCGGGGCGGCACCGCGCATGATGGGGTAGGCCACGCTCAGCTCGGCGTGGCGATAGGACAGGGCCACCAGAGAAAAGTAAACCAGGTGCAGCACGCCCGAAGCCAGCACATACGGCTGGCTGTCAATGGCCGGCAAGGGCAGCGCGGCGAGCAGGGGCAGCGCCAGCAGCCCAGCGCCCAGGACCACGGCCAGTGTGCTGAAAACTTTGTCACCCGAGGTGCGCACCAGCACATTCCAGCCCACATGCAGCAGGGCTGAAAACAGCACTACCAGCATGACCTCCAGGCTCATGGCTAGCGTCGCAAACCCAGTGCCATCACGGTGCCCACCACCATCAGGCCGCCGACAACCTGGGTTGCCGCGATGCTTTGGTCCAGCACGATCCAGGCCAGCACCAGGGCGACAATCGGCTCCACATTCATGATGGGTGAGCCGCCCACCACGCCCAGCTTGGGCAGTACAGTGAACATGATGGTGAAGGCGGTGCCGTACAAGAATGTGAGCAGCGCCAGGCCCCACCACCCCGGTGTGGACTGCGGCAAATGCGGCCCACCCTGCAAGGCGATGGCCGCCAGGGCCATCACCCCGACCATGCCCAGGGTGGTGACTGTTCGCAAACGGCCATCCACCTCCGCGGCCCGGTGCTGGGTGATCACCAGGGCCAGGGCAAAGGTGGACGCGGCAGTCAACGCAAAGGCCACGCCCGCCCCGATCCGTCCCCACTGGCCGGCAGCACCCAAGCCTGAAGCGGCGCCCAGGACATCCAGCGCCAAGGACAATCCAAGCAGCAGTATCGGCATGGCCAAAAGAACAGCACGCTCAGGGGTGCGCCGGTACAACAGCCAATCCCAGAATGCAGCCCACAATGGGTAGGTATTGAAGGCCAGTAGCGCCAGCGCCACCGGCAACCGCGCCACCGATGAATACAGCGTCAGGCTCTGCACCGAGATCAATGCACCGATCAGCAGCAGGGGCCGGATATGACGCGACTCGATCCTGAGGGAGACGCCTTGCCACAGCAACAACAGGATCACCACCATCGTGGTGATGCTGCTTCGGGCGGCCACTGCGGTGGCCACATCCACCCCATGATTGAAGGCCAGCCGCGCAGCCACATGGTTGCCGCCCATCATGCTGGCAACCAACAACAGGGTGAGAAAGGCGCTGCGACTCAGGGGAGAGCGTTTCATGCAGCCCCTTGACCAGGCTTGTACCTGGCCAGCAGCGTGCGCGCTGCATTGGCCAGCAGCACCGCATCCAGACCGACACCCACAAAGCGCACACCCGCCTGCACCCAGTGGCGCACCCGGGCCTCGTCGGTGGCCAGGATGCCGGGCGCCTTGCCCGCCCTCACGATGCGCGCCACCGCATCCTCCAGCGCGGCAAGCACCAACGGGTGATCCG
>JAFMJA010000023.1 GCA_017853735.1 Burkholderiaceae bacterium
GCGCTGCCCGCTGTCTTGTTCGATGAACTGCAAGGCCACTGGCTGAACCGGCGCATCAGCCGAGATGGCCGCTTGCAACAAATTGGCATGGAAGGGCAACAAACTGGTGCCATCTCCTGTTGTTCCCTCTGGAAAAACCGCCAGCACATCGCCGGCACGCAAGCTTTGCTCCATATGACGCACGACCCGCAAGGCATCACGGCGTTGCGAGCGCTCGATGAACAGCGTGCCCACGCCAGAAGCGAGCTTGCCGATCAGCGGCCAGCTCGCCACATCTGCCTTGGAAACAAAACGGCAATAGCGTGCTGCATGCAAGGCAGTGATATCCAGCCAGGACAGATGATTGGCCACGATCAGCAGAGGCCCGCTGGCGCCGGATTCCCCCTGCACCACCAGCCTGATTCCCAGGCAGGATAGCAATCGCGCCGACCAAACCTGGACCCGCAGCTCACGCTGGTCCTGGGACAGGCGAGGAAATAGAAAGGCGATGGTCAACAAACCGCGCATCAAGTGCAGTACAGCCATCAACAAGCGCCAGCAGACACGCCAAACAGGCACCGGCCTTGAGTGCTCAGTCTGCGGCTTGGTAGGCAAGTAGGCCATTGACAAGGGTGTGGCGCACCCGACCGGGTAGTTCGTACCCAGCAAACGGGGTGTGCTTGCCTTGACTGATCAGGCGCTCGGGGTGGACCGTCCACTCACTGGATGGATTGAATATGCAGATATCCGCAACCCCACCAGTCACCAACTGGCCAACGCTGGCCTGCAGGGTTCCCAGCGAGCCGCCCAGCACGCGGGCCGGCTCGCAAGTGAGCACTGCCAGCGAACGCGCCAGCCCCGCCCCGCTTTCCTGCCCCCACTTCAAGGCCAGGCTGAGCAGCAGCTCAAAGCCGCTGGCCCCCGGTTCGCTTTCTGCAAATGGCAGATTCTTGGCGTCTTCGTCAACGGGCGTGTGGTCTGACACCAGCGCATCGATGGTGCCGTCTTCCAAAGCCTCTCGCAGGGCCTCACGATCTCTCTGCTGCCGCAGGGGCGGGTTCAGTCGCATGCTGCTGTCGAAATAACCGATATCGACATCGGTCAGGTGCAGCGAATTGATGCTCACATCGCAGCTCACCGGCAGGCCTTCGTCCTTGGCCCGGCGTACCAGCTCCACTGCGGCCGCGCTGCTGAGCCGGCACAGGTGCACGCGCGCCTTGTTGGCGCGCATGAGCTCAAAGAGGGTGTGCAGGGCAATGGTCTCGGCCGCTACGGGCACGCCTGACAATCCCAGGCGAGTAGCCAGTGGGCCACTGGCGGCGACCCCGCGGCCAAGGTAATAGTCCTGCGGCCTGAGCCAGATGGTCATGCCAAAGGTGCTGGCATATTGCAAGGCGCGTTGCAGAATCTGGGTATTGACTAAGGGCGCTTCAGCTTGGCTGAATCCAACGCAACCTGATTCGGCCAGCTGCACCATCTCAGTGAGAATCTCCCCTTTTAGGCCACGGGTGAGCGCGCCGAGCGGAAACAGGCGCGCCTGATGCAACTTCTCCGCGCGGTGCTTGAGCATCTCCACCAGACCGGGTTCATCCAGAACAGGATCGGTGTCGGGCAGGCAAACCAGGCTGCTGATGCCCCCCGCTGCGGCAGCAGCCATTTCCGACTCCAGCATGCCCTCATGTTCGTAGCCCGGCTCGCGCAGGCGCGCGGCCAGATCGACCAGGCCAGGCGCCACCACGCAGCCCTTGGCGTCAATCAATCGATTGGGTGCAAAGTCAGCCGGGGCCTGCCCAATTGCAACAATGCGGCCAGCGGCCACCGCAACATCGGCAATTTCGTCAAAGTTGCTGGCCGGATCAATGACTCGGCCGCCATGAATTAACAGCTTCATGCTTCATTCCCCGCCACGATACTCATCACCGCCATGCGAACCGCAATTCCAAAGGTGACCTGCGGCAGGATGACGCTTTGCTTGCCATCAACCACCGCGGAGTCGATTTCGACGCCGCGGTTGATCGGGCCTGGATGCATGACGATGGCATCACTCTTGGCCAGCAACAATTTTTCCGGGGTCAGGCCAAAGCTCTTGAAAAACTCCTGGCTGGAGGGCAGCAAAGCGCCACTCATGCGCTCGTTCTGCAGGCGCAGCATGATGATCACATCGCTGCCGCGAATGCCTTCTTCCAGGGTATGGCAGACGCGCACACCCATCGGCGCCATATCAGTCGGCACCAGGGTCCTGGGTCCGACCACCCGCACTTCCGCACAACCCAGCGTGGTCAGCGCATGGATATCTGAACGCGCCACCCGGGAGTGAAGTACATCACCAACAATGGCGACGGTGAGGTTGGCAAAGTCCTTCTTGAAATGGCGGATGGTGTACATGTCCAGCAGTCCCTGGGTAGGGTGGGCATGACGACCGTCGCCCGCATTGATCACATGCACATGGGGCGCCACATGCTGTGCAATCAGGTAGGGTGCACCCGATTCGCTGTGGCGCACCACAAAGAGGTCGGCGGCCATGGCGCTCAGGTTGGCGATGGTGTCCAGCAGGGTCTCACCCTTGGCAGTGGATGAGCGCGCAATATCCAGGTTGATCACGTCGGCCGACAGGCGCTTGGCAGCGATCTCAAAAGTGGTCCGGGTGCGGGTTGAATTCTCGAAAAACAGGTTGAAAACGCTTTTGCCGCGCAGCAACGGCACCTTTTTGACTTCACGGTCATTGACGCTGACAAAGCTGCCTGCGGTATCCAGGATCTGCAGCAGGATGTCCTTGGGCAGGCCTTCAGTGGACAGCAGATGAATCAACTCGCCGTTTTGATTGAGCTGTGGGTTGCGTTTGTACAGCATTCAGGCCTCCTGCCTGGACGACCCCTGGCAGATCAGAGCCCTGCGCAAGGATCGATTAGCTAATTTGCTTTGGAAGGATTTCATTCTGACGCCCTCACCCTGAAACTGAAGTCGCCTTTGGGGCTTTGGGCCAGCGTCAGATGCTCGCTGGCAGGCAGGGTGACACGGGCGGCGGCAAAATCCGCTTGGATCGGAAGTTCGCGCCCGCCGCGGTCCACCAATACCGCAAGCTGAACCCGGGCTGGGCGGCCATAGTCGTACAGCTCATTGACTACCGCCCGAATTGTTCTGCCGGTGTAGAGCACATCGTCCAGCAGAATGATGTGGGCGCCATTGACCTCAAAGGGCAGGCGGGTCTGCCCCCCCGCGCTCAGGCCACGCTGGGCAAAATCGTCACGGTGCATGGAGGATGAAATCACGCCCACCTCACCGGGTAATGCCAGATCGCGCTGCAGGCGCTCGGCCAGCCAGGCTCCGCCCGAGGTGATGCCCACCAGGTGCGCCGCCGGAATGGCGATGGCCTGCACCCCGCGGCGCAGCTCTTGATACAGCGCCTCAGCATCCAGAGAGAGGGCGCCTGTGACCCCGCCTGCCTCGTTCTTGCTCGTCATGCGATATCCCTCAAAAACTGCTCCAAAATGATGCAGGCTGCCGCCCCATCGGCATCCTTGGCGCCCAGTCCAAGGGCTTCTGTGGTGCTGTAGCGCTCGTCCACCTCGTACACCTGCAGACCAAAGCGGCCACGCAGCTGGCGGGCAAATTTCTGGGCCCGCAGGGTATTTTCGTGGGCCGCACCATCGGGATAAAAGGGGACCCCCACAACCAGCGCATCCGGCTGCCAATCGCGCAGACGGCGTGCGACCTCCTCGAAGCGGGCATCGCCTTGCGCAAGGATGGTCGCCTGGGGCTGGGCTGAGCGGGTGAGCCGGTTTCCAACAGCCACACCGGTGCGCTTGGTGCCAAAGTCAAAGGCCAGAAATGTTTTCTGCGTCGCTGGGACATCGGTGTGAACCAGCGCCTGGCTCATGAATGTCCTGCCTCGGGTTGCAGCATCCAGGCTTGCAGACCAAGCAAGCCCAGTGCCCGGTCATAACGTTGCTCGATCGGTGTATCAAAGATGACTGATTCGTCGGCGGCCACCGTCAGCCAGCTGTTCTCCCCCAGCTCCGACTCCAGCTGGCCCTCCCCCCAGGCAGAGTAGCCCAGGGACACCAAGACACGCCGGGGGCCGGCACCGGAAGAAAGCGCCTCCAGCACATCGCGCGAAGTGGTCATGGCCAGTCCGTCGGGCACCAGAATGCTGGAGGAATAAACCGGCTCGCTGGCTTCAGGGTCTGGCGAAGCGACCGGGTCATGGAGCACAAAGCCCCGATCGGTCTGGACAGGCCCGCCATGAAAAACAGGTTGCTTGAGCAAGTCCTCCCGACCCAGGCGCAGGTCCACCTTGTCAAACAGGTTTTGCAGATTGATCTCGCTGGGCTTGTTGATGACCAAGCCCAGAGCGCCTCGCTCGCTGTGCTCGCACAGATAAACCACACTGCGGGAGAAAGTCGCATCGTCCAGTCCGGGCATTGCGATCAGAAAATGATTCGTCAGATTGATCGAGGCAGAATCATCACTCATGCCAACATTCTAAAGCGATCATGGACAAACCCTATAAATCCGGTCTGGTCTGGTTCAGGCGAGATCTCCGCCTGAACGACCACGCCGCCTTCAGCCTGGCAGTACAGCAATGCGAGCAGGTGCACTGCCTGTTCGTGTTCGACCGCGCCATCCTCGACCCGCTGCACCGCGCCGATCGGCGGGTCGAGTTCATCCGCGCCGCGCTGCTGGAGCTCGATGAGGGCCTGCGCCGCCTGGCCGGCCACGACCAGGCCGGGCTGATTGTGGCGCATGGTCAGAGCGTCACACTGGTGCCTCAGCTGGCGCACGAGCTGGGTGTCCAGGCGGTCTTTGCGGCCCAGGATTACGAGCCCGCCGCGATCGAGAGGGATGACCAAGTGGGCCAGCAACTCGCCGGGTCTGGTCTTGTGCTGCACACCTGCAAGGACCAGGTGATATTTGAGAAGCGGGAAATTCTCACCCGTAGCGCGACGCCCTACACTGTGTTCACACCCTACAAGAAGGCCTGGCTGGCTGCAGTTGATGATGCGGCTCTGGCTGAAAAAAAGGCGCCGCGGGCGGACGCCGTATTGTCAGCCCGACCGACGCCCTGGCGGCGCGATGTTCCCAGCCTGAAGGACATTGGGTTTGAAGCAAGCAATCTGGCCCAGCTCAAGATACCCACCGGCGAGAGCGGCGCGCGCCAACTGCTGAGGGACTTTTTCGATCGCATGGACCAGTACCACAACACACGTGATTTTCCAGCGATCAAGGGGCCAAGCTACCTCAGTGTCCACCTGCGCTTTGGCACTGTGTCGGTACGCCACCTGGCCAAGCTGGCGCTGCAGCGCATGGCTGCCGGCAGCCGTGGCGCAGAGACCTGGCTGGGTGAGCTGATCTGGCGCGAGTTCTACTTTCAGTTGCTGGCCAACTTTCCCCATGTGGCCAGCGGCAGCTTCCGCCCGGAATACGATGCAATTGCCTGGGAACAGGGGGCGCAGGCACAGGCGCGATTCCAGGCCTGGTGCGAAGGCAGGACAGGCTACCCGCTGGTGGACGCCGCCATGGCCCAGCTCAACCAGAGTGGCTATATGCACAACCGCCTGCGCATGGTGAGTGGAAGTTTTTTGGTGAAGGACCTGGGCATCGATTGGCGCTGGGGCGAGCGCTACTTTGCTGAAAAGCTGATCGATTTCGACCTGTCGGCCAATAACGGCGGCTGGCAATGGGTGGCATCCAGCGGCTGCGATGCCCAGCCCTGGTTCCGGATCTTCAACCCGGTCAGCCAAAGCGAAAAATTCGACCCGGAGGGACGGTTCATCAGGCGCTACCTGCCCCAATTGGCAGACCTGCCCAACAAGCTGGTGCACGCGCCCTGGCTGGCCGAGGCCGAACTTTTGCGCAGCGCGGGCGTGCGCCTGGGTGAAAACTACCCGAAGCCGCTGGTAGACCATGCCCTGGCGCGCGAGCGCACCCTTGAGCGCTACTCAGCGGTCAGGGCAAAGTCGCGCAGTGCCTGAAGCAAATCCTCTTGCGGTGTTTTGGCAATGCCGGCCGCTTGTTGGTGCAGCAAATGGCGCAGATGTTGAGCCGCACTTGCCAGCACTCGGGCCTGATGAGCTGTGAGGACCTTGCAGGCCGCCGCCTGCAATGCCAGCGCCAACTGGCAGCAATATTCGCTCAAGGCCCCAAGTCCCTGGTCCTCGGCGCCAACGGAGAGGGCCCATGCCAATGACGCCGCATGGATCAGTTGTGTAGGTGGCAGGTCCTGCGCACCTGCAGAAAGCATGGTTTCGAGTTGTCGGGAATAGGGATCTGCCAAGCCCAGCCAGTCTGGCTGAGGCACAGCCGGTGCTGCGCCCAAGGCCTTGCCCAAGACCTGCCACCCATCTTCCTGGCCCTGCGCAGCCAAGAGCTGACATTCCTGCAGCAGCGCCAGGGCCAGATCATGAGAGGGCTCTGGCTCGTGCCGCAACAGGGCCGCGCATTGCAACAGGATCTGCAAGGCCATCGTCTTGGCTTTGGCATCTGCCAAAGGCGCAAGCTGGCTGCGTAGCTCAAAAAAAGCAGCGGCAATCTTGCAAAAGGCACGCCAGGCCAGATCGGACTGCCCCCGGGCCAGGCTCAGGCTGAGCTGGCGCAGGGCTAGGGCGTTTGCAGCATCCGGCTGACGTAGCCAGGCAAGGACGGCTCGGTCCCATTCTTCTCTGGAGGCAGTCCGACCGGGCTGGATGTCTGGCCAAGCAGCCAGAACGGTATCAGCTCGCCGCCAGTCCAGTGGCGGGCCCAGGCTCAGATCTGAACCATTTCGAAATCTTCCTTGCGCGCTCCACATTCAGGGCAGGTCCAGTTCATCGGCACCTCGCTCCAAGGCGTCCCCGGGGCAATGCCGTGTTCAGGGTCACCGGCAGCCTCATCGTATATCCAGCCACATATCAGGCACATCCAGGTTTTGCTATCACTCACGATATCCAGACCTTCGCTTCGAATAAAATGAATCCGACTGATTGTATAGAGGCTGGCCTGAAGCCAAGCCGACTGCCAGAATGGCATGCCAGGGCCGGGTTGGTAGCTTCTCAAAAAGGCCACAGACCCCATTCATGGACACTCCCGACAAACCTCCTCTTCCGGACTCTGCGCCCTGCCCCGCCTGTGTGCTGGTCTTCAATGCCAATGACCCCAGCGGCGCAGGTGGCCTGGCCAGCGACACCACGGCAATCGCCTCGGTGGGAGCGCATGCCTTGCCGGTGATCACCGGCACCTACGCGCGCGACACCGCCAGCATTTTTGAGCACTTTGCCCTGGAAGAGGAAGTGGTTGCAGAACAGGCGCGCACCCTGCTGGAAGATGTGAGTGTCAGCGTGATCAAGGTTGGCTTTGCCGGCACGCCGGAAAACCTCAGCGCCATTGCGGAAATTGCCACCGACTATGCCGACGTTCCCCTGATCGCCTATATGCCCGACCTGTCGTGGTGGGAAGAGGTGCAGATTGATCTTTACCAGGACGCTTTTCGCGAACTGATCCTGCCCCAGACCAGCATTCTCCAGGGCAATCACAGCACGCTATGGCGCTGGCTGCTGCCCGACTGGAGCTCGGAAAAACCACCAACAGCGCGCGATCTGGCCCGAGCCGCCTCGGAGTTTGGCGTGCCCTATACACTGGTCACTGGTGTCCCCGCCCCGGATCAGCATGTGGAGAATTTTCTGGCCAGCCCGCAGACCAATCTGCGCAGCGAGAAGTTCGAGCGCTTTGACGCCACTTTTTCTGGCGCGGGTGATACCCTGTCGGCCGCACTGGCCGCCTTGCTCGCCAGCGGCTGCGAGCTGACCGATGCCTTCTCCGAGGCGCTGGGCTATCTGGACCGCTGCCTGGACCACGGCTTTCGTCCGGGCATGGGCCATGTGCTGCCGGATCGATTGTTCTGGGCCCAATCGGTTAGCGAAGACGAGGCCGGCGATGGGGCAGATTCATCCACCGATCCAAGCTTGCAATTTCCACCACATGACACACAACATTGACCACAACAACACCTTTTTTGAGCGCGCCAGGCTCGTCATTCCTGGTGGCGTCAATTCGCCGGTACGCGCCTTTCGCGCAGTCGGTGGCACCCCGCGCTTTATCCAACGCGCCCAGGGCGCCCATTTCTGGGACGCCAACGGCCGCAAGTACATCGATTACATCGGCTCCTGGGGGCCGATGATCCTGGGTCACGGCCACCCTGACGTGGTCGAAGCCGTACAGAAGGCGGTAACTCAGGGCTTCTCATTTGGTGCACCGACCGAGCGTGAAATCGAGCTGGCCGAGGAAATTCTGAAACACCTGCCCTCGATGGAAATGCTGCGCCTGGTCAGCTCCGGCACTGAAGCTGGCATGAGCGCCATCCGGCTGGCGCGCGGCGCTACCGGACGCAGCAAGATCATCAAGTTCGAAGGCTGCTACCACGGCCATGCCGATGCGCTGCTGGTCAAGGCGGGCTCGGGCTTGGCCACATTTGGCAATCCGACCAGCGCAGGTGTTCCACCTGAGGTGGTGCAACACACCTTGGTACTCGAATACAACAACCTGGAACAACTCGAAGAAGCATTTAATCTGTACGGCAAGGAAATCGCTTGCCTGATGATGGAGCCGATCGCTGGCAATATGAATTTTGTTCGCGCCAGCGTGCCCTTCATGCAACGCTGTCGTGAGTTGTGCACCCAGCATGGTGCCCTGCTGGTATTCGATGAGGTGATGACTGGCTTTCGCGTGGCCCTGGGTGGCGCACAAGAGATATATGCCAAGGCCATCCCCGGCTTCAGACCTGACCTGACTGTGCTGGGCAAAGTGATCGGTGGTGGCATGCCTTTGGCAGCCTTTGGTGGCCCACGCGCCATCATGGAACTGATGTCTCCGGTGGGCCCGGTCTATCAGGCCGGCACGCTTTCGGGCAATCCGATTGCCACTGCTTGCGGTCTGGCCACCCTGCGTGAAATCGTCAAGCCCGGTTTCTTCGAAGAACTCTCGGCCAAAACCCGCAAGCTAATGGACAGCCTCAAGAAAGCCGCCGCAAATGAAGGCGTGGCCTTCAGCGTAGACAGTGAAGGCGGCATGTTCGGCTTCTTCCTCTTGCCCAGGCTGCCGCAAAACTATGGTCAGGTCTTGAAGACCGAAGGGGCCAAGTTCAACCAGCTTTTTCACGGACTGCTGGACCGCGGCGTCTATATCGCGCCGGCGCTGTACGAAGCTGGCTTCGTCAGCGCGGCACACAGCGAGGAAGACATCGAAGTCACGATTGCCGCAGCCCAGCATGTATTCAAGTCACTTCGACCTGCCTGAAGTAGGGCTGCGGGTGCCGAACTGTGCGCTGAGTTTTGACTGCGCATCGTAGATAAAAGTTCAACGCTCAGCCGCACACTCTTGAACACTCCACCTACCAGTGAAGCAAGGGTGAAAACGCAGCTCAGTGGCGAAAGTGGCGCACACCGGAAAACACCATCGCCACGCCTTGCTCGTTGGCCGCGTCAATCACTTCCTGATCGCGCATGGAGCCGCCGGGCTGGATGATGCAGGTCGCCCCTGCGGCCACCACCACATCCAGACCATCCC
Organism: Burkholderiaceae bacterium; assembly: GCA_017853735.1. Taxonomy (GTDB): domain Bacteria; phylum Pseudomonadota; class Gammaproteobacteria; order Burkholderiales; family Burkholderiaceae_C; genus Hylemonella. The sequence continues at coordinate 9,517 of JAFMJA010000023.1, forward strand.
GGAAGGGAAAGAAGGCATCGCTGGCCACCACGGTGTCTTTCAATGACAACTTGGCATGCTCGGCCTTGATGCTGGCAATCCGAGCAGAATCAAGGCGACTCATCTGACCGGCGCCCACACCCATGGTCATGCCATCTTTGCAGAAGACGATTGCATTGCTCTTCACATATTGGGCGACTTTCCAGGCGAACAACAAGTCCTGTAATTGAAGCGCCGTAGGCTGTCGCTTGGTCACAACCTTGAGATCTGACAAGGTGAGCACATGATTGTCTGAGCTCTGAATCAGCAAGCCCGAGCCAACACGCTTGATGTCGGTCGCATTGCGTGATGCACCGATATCTTTTGGCAGTGCGATCTTGAGAATTCGCACATTCGCCTTCGATTTGAATATTGCCAAGGCCTCAGGCGTGAAGTCTGGCGCCATCAGCACCTCGACGAACTGTTGGCTCACTGCCTGGGCAGCAGCCTGGTCGACCTCGCGGTTGAAGGCGATGATGCCGCCAAAGGCCGAGGTGGGGTCGGTTTGAAAGGCCTTGCTGTAGGCCTGCAGCGGGTCATTGCCGACCGCCACGCCGCAGGGGTTGGCGTGTTTGACGATGACACAAGCCGGTGCGTCAAAACTCTTGACGCACTCCCAGGCAGCATCGGCATCAGCGATATTGTTGTAGCTCAGCTCCTTGCCCTGCAACTGAACACCCGTGACCAGGGAGCCGGGCGAAGGGTGAAGATCCCGATAAAAGGCCGCTCGCTGGTGCGGATTTTCACCATAGCGCAGGTCCTGCAGCTTGATGAACTGGCCATTGGTCTGAACCGGAAATTCATTCCGCACAGGCTTGGCACTGGATCTGCTGGCCTCGAAATCGATCGAGGACAGGTAATCACTGATTGCACCATCGTACTGACTGATTCGGTTGAATGCCGCCACAGAAAGCTCAAAGCGCAACTTATGCGAAAGCTTGCCATTCAACTGGAGCTCGTTCAGCACCGCAGCGTACTGTGAGGCATCGGTCAGCACGCCCACATCTTTCCAGTTCTTAGCCGCACTGCGCACCATAGCCGGGCCGCCGATGTCGATGTTCTCGATCGCATCCTCCAGGGTGCAATCTGTCCTGGCCACAGTCGCCTCAAAGGGATAGAGGTTGACCACCAGCAGGTCGATGGTGTCGATGCCGTGGGCCTTGAGTGCCGCCATATGCTCCGGCAGGTCGCGTCGCGCCAGCAGGCCGCCATGCACCTTGGGATGCAGGGTCTTGACTCGACCATCCAGCATTTCAGGAAAGGCGGTCAGCTCAGCCACCTCGGTCACCGGCAGGCCCTGATCTGCCAACAACTTGGCCGTGCCCCCTGTGGAGATGAGCCGGACACCCAGCGCATGCAAGGAGCGGGCAAATTCGACAATACCCGTCTTGTCGGAAACGGAAATCAGCGCATTCATGGGGTTCCTGGACTAGGTCAACGAAGGAAATCGGGGCACATTCGCGTCATTTACTTCAACAGTTTGTGCTCAAGCAGCTTTTTGCGCAATGTGTTGCGATTCAGGCCCAGCCACATCGCAGCGCGCGACTGGTTTTGATCCGCATGCTGCATCACCACTTCCAGCAACGGCCTCTCTGCGATGCGCACCACCATGTCGTACATTCCGTCCGGTTCGGCGCCGCGCAAATCCCTGAAGTACACCTCCAGGCTAGAGCGAACAACTTCTTCAATCTGTTTTTTACTCATGGGCTCAATTCCAGAAGCTCTTCAGGTTGATGATTCAATCCAGGATGAGCGGGCAAGCGGTCCATGCGCAAGCCCAATTCATCAAAAAAATCCGCGACCGCCTGCGACTGCGCCACACAATCGTCCAGGGTGTTCATACGGCCCCGAAAATCCAGCCCTCCCGGCAGGGATTTGACATACCAGCCAATATGCTTGCGCGCGCTGCGCACACCGCTGTATTCACCATACAGACCATAATGGTCTTGCAGGTGGTCGAGCAACAGGCGCTTGACCTCGGCCACCAAGGGAGGGGCCAAATGCTGGCCGGTGGCCAGGTAGTGACCGATCTCGCGAAAGATCCATGGCCGGCCCTGAGCGGCTCGGCCGATCATCAGCGCGTCAGCGCCGGTGGCGCGCAAGACAGCCAGCGCTTTTTCGGGCGAATCAATGTCGCCATTAGCCACCACAGGAATAGACAACGCGGCCTTGACTGCAGCAATCGTGTCGTACTCGGCCTGGCCGCCATAGCCTTGTTCACGGGTGCGGCCGTGCACAGTCACCATTTGCACACCTGCGGCTTCTGCAGCACGGGCCAGGGACACCGCATTTTTGTGCGACTGACACCAGCCAGTACGCATCTTGAGGGTGACCGGCACGCGACGAGGCGCACAAGCCCCCACCACCGCCTCGATGATGCGCAAAGCCAGGCCTTCATCCTGCATCAATGCCGAGCCGGCCCACTTGTTGCAGACTTTTTTAGCCGGGCAACCCATATTGATGTCGATGATCTGTGCCCCCCGATCGATATTGTGGAGCGCCGCCTCGGCCATCATGCCCTCATCCGTGCCCGCAATCTGCACCGCAATGGGTCCAACTTCTCCTTCATGGTTGGCACGGCGTGAGGTCTTGAGACTGTCCCACAAATCTTTGCGCGAAGTGACCATTTCACTCACTGCATAACCCGCACCCAAGGCCTTGCACAAGCGTCGAAACGGACGATCGGTCACGCCGGCCATCGGGGCCGCCATTAAGGCGTTTGGCAATTCAAACGGACCGATTTTCATGACCAGGGGTTTGTAAGTAGGGCGCGCAAGTTGCGAAGGTGCCGTGGAACGAGGGACTGCGGGGGAGCTATTCTATCTGCACAAAATTTCAGCAATTGAAATTTCGTGGCGGGCTGGAAGACTCGTGCATATACTGGGTCTGTAATGGAAGCCTGGATTCATGACTTGCTGGTTCAACTGGCGCTGCCCAAGTTTGGCCTGAGCACGCTTTTCATCATTGCATTCATATCCGCAACACTCTTACCGATGGGGTCGGAACCGGCACTGTTTGGACTGGTCAAGCTCAACCCCGAGCTGTTTTGGCCGGCAGTGCTGGTGGCCACCGCCGGCAACACCCTGGGGGGAGCGGTCACCTGGGCCATGGGCCTGGGTTCGCATGAACTGGTGAACAAGGTGCGCCAATCCGAAACCCATGTGCGCGCCCTAGCTTGGCTGGAGCGCATCGGCCCCAAAGCTTGCCTGCTGAGCTGGCTGCCCATCATCGGCGACCCCCTGTGTGCGGTGGCGGGCTGGCTGAAGCTGCCCTTCTGGCCTTGCCTGCTCTACATGGCGATCGGCAAGCTGGCGCGCTACATCACCATGACAGCCGCCTTGCTTTGGCTGTTCCCGGGCGGGCTGAACTACTGAAAATCGCGGACTTCGCTACGGATCTGCATTTCACAGGTTGCCGATGAAATCGACCATGCGTTTGCGTTGTGCCGCGTTGGGCAGGCGCCCTCGGCCAGCGTCCAGGTTGTCAATCATGTGCGACACCCGATCGACACCTGGAATGACCAGATTGACCTCTTCCCGCCCCAGCAGATACTTGAGAAAAAACTGTCCCCAGCTCACCGCGTCGAATTCCCGGGCCCAGTCAGGAACCTGCTTGCCCGATACCGCCTTGAAAAGTGCCGCCCGGGCAAAGGGCAGATTGCACATGACGGCGGTGCCGGTTTCGGCAGCCACAGCGAGCAATTTCTCTTCGACACTGCGCTGAGCCATCGAATAATTGATCTGGATAAAGTCGAGTTTTTCCTTCTGCAGCAATTCGATCAGGCGGGGATTGGCCTGTGCCTGGTTCTGCGAGTGGGTCACCCCGATATAGCGGCAAATACCCTGTTGCTTCCACTCCCGGAGCACGGCGAGATGATCAGCCGCCTCATTGGGAGGCACAAACCCGATGTTGTGGCGCAGCATCAGTTCGACCTTGTCGGTGCGTAACCGGCGCAGAGATTCCCTCATCTCTGCAATTGCGCCCTCTTGTCCGGTGCGACTGAATTTGGTGGAAACAAAAGCACGATCGCGTGCCTTCATCTCCTCGAGCAAACTTCCCAAGGTGGCCTCAGCCGGTCCATACGATGGCGCCGTGTCGATGGTGCGTGCGCCAGCATCAAACAAGGCTCGCAGAACGGCGATGCGAACTGCACGCTTTTCGGCATCATCGCCAATGTCCAGCACAAACTGGGTGCCCATGCCAATCACCGGCATGTCCTCACCAGTGCGTGGGATTTTGCGCATGATCAGTTTCGAGGCAACAGTTGACTGCGCAGCAAACGGCCAAAGCGCGCCCGCGCCGACTGCAGCGCCCAGCTCAAACAGTCCGCGACGGGTTTGGCGTTGAGAGAAGTTCATGGCATGTCTTCTAATAAGAAATCCAGCTGGCAAAGATCCAGAGTCATGGTGATTTTCGCGCTTCTGGTGAAACGCCTCGCGCGCGCTTCTCCTGCATGCGCCCGAGTTTAAGCGCAAGCAGCAGCCAAGCGGCCACCACGGGTAGAGTGGCCAGGGAAATTGCACCGAGTTCCAGTCCGACACCGCGCAGGGCGTGAAAAAGCCAGCCAGAGAGCATGTCGCTGCCGCGAAAAACCACGTTGTCAATGACGTTCTTGGCCTTGTATTTTTCCTCGCGCTCAACCACCGTGAACAAGACCTCGCGCGCCGGATTGGAAATCGCGAAATTGGCAGCGCGCTGGGCCGCCTGAAACGCAATGATCACCCATAGCATTGGCGAGGCCCAAAGGGCAACAAAGCCCAAAGCGAAGACAAAGGGCAAAAATCCAGCCGCAGGACCAGCCCCAAACCGCTGGATGAGTTTTCCCGTGGCAAAGAATTGCACCACGATGGTGAGCAGGCTGACGGCCAGGTCAATCCGGGCGAAGATGGCAGTACGTTTGTTCGGGTCGTCGCTTAAAGCGCGCACGATTTCGGCCTGCTGAAAATACAGGAATGTTCCCGCCAGTGATAGCAATGCTACCCAGAGGGCGATGCCGGCAAGATAAGGTGAACGCGCGATCATGCCAATGCCAGCAATCCAGCTCCCACCCAGTGCCTGCGGCGAGGCCTGAGGCAGCGGGCTGCCTGGATTCTGTGCTTTGAATTCGGCAGCAGCCGTTTCAAGCCGTATGGCACAAAACACGGCCGCTTGAAGCAGTAGCGCAGCAATGATCAACAGATTGGCACGTCCGAGAGGCTCGGCTAGCGTGGTGGCGATGGCAGGCCCGAGCAGGGCACCAGCCGATCCGCCCGCGGCAATAAAACCAAACAGGCGCTTTCCCTGTTCTGATCCAAACAAATCTGCCATGAACGACCAGAACACAGAGACTGCGAACAGGTTAAAAACGCTGATCCACACAAAAAACACTTGCGCAGTGGGCGCAAGTGCAATGCCCTGCGTCAGCATGAACCAAAAGATAAGAATGTTGGCGGTGAAGAAGTGATAGACCAGCGGAATAAATTTTTTCCGGGATATTCGCGCCACCAACGCACCGTATACCGGCACCACAGCCAGCATGACAAAGAAAGTAGCGGTAAAGAGCCAGGGCAGATTCTTGATGCCACTGGCAAGGCCCATTTCGTCACGAACTGGACGCAGCACGTAATAAGCCGCGAGCAGGCAAAAGAAATAGGCAAACGACCAGAGCAGCGCGCGCGACTCTCCCGGTCGAACCTCAACGACTCGCGACAGAATTCTGTTGGCCGTCAGTTGATTCATGATGCCCTAAAGACAGGAATAAAAAACTGGCTTCCAAATTCTTTGTCAATAACTTATATTTCCTTCAGAGCCCAAGGAAGACCAGGGAAATTCAGTCTGATCGTCAGACGTTGAACAAAAAGTTCATCACGTCACCATCCTGCACCACATAGTCCTTGCCTTCGGCGCGCATCTTGCCCGCGTCTTTAGCGCCCTGCTCGCCCTTGCAGGCGATGTAGTCGGCAAAGGCGATGGTTTGGGCGCGGATGAAGCCGCGCTCGAAGTCGCCATGGATCACGCCGGCTGCCTGAGGTGCGGTGTCGCCGATGTGGATGGTCCAGGCGCGCACCTCTTTCACCCCAGCGGTGAAATAGGTTTGTAGCCCGAGCAGTTTGAAGGCGGCGCGGATCAGGCGGTTGAGGCCGGGCTCGGTCTGGCCCATCTCGCTCAAAAACAGCTCGCGGTCCTCGTCGCTCATGTCGGCCATGTCGGCCTCCATCTTGGCGCAGATAGCCACCACCGGCGCGTTCTGGCTGGCGGCATATTGCTGCAATCGCTCCAGCAGTGGGTTGTTGTCAAAGCCGGTCTCACCCACATTGCCGACAAACATGGCTGCCTTGGCAGTGATCAGGCACAGCGGCTTGAGCAGGGCTTGTTCCTCCTGGGTGAACTCCAGGGTACGCACTGGCTTGCCCTGGTTGAGCGCAGCCTGAACACGGGTGAGGATTTGCACCAGCTTGGTGGCTTCCTTGTCATTGCCGGATTTGGCGGCCTTGGTGTAGCGCACCAGTGATTTGTCGACCGTGCCCAGGTCGGCCAGGCACAGCTCGGTCTGGATTACCTCGATGTCGGCAATCGGGTCCACCTTGCCTGCCACATGGATCACATTGTCGTCTTCGAAACAGCGCACCACATTGACGATGGCATCGGTCTCGCGGATATGGGCCAGAAACTGGTTGCCCAGGCCCTCGCCCTGGCTGGCACCAGCCACCAGGCCGGCGATATCGACAAACTCGACAATGGCCGGCACGATGCGCTCGGGCTGGACAATCTGCGCCAGCTGCTTTAGCCGCGGGTCAGGCACCTCCACCACACCCACATTGGGCTCAATGGTGCAGAAGGGATAGTTCTCCGCCGCGATGCCGGCCTTGGTCAGGGCATTGAACAGGGTGGACTTGCCGACATTGGGCAGGCCGACGATGCCGCACTTCAAACTCATACAAAAACCTTTTTTTGAAAGGCAATTGTACTGATCAGTTCAAGTAGTGCCCGGGAGATTTTATTTAGCCAGCGCCTTGGTCACAGCCTCACCCATCGCGCGGGTCCCCACGCATTGAGTGCCCGGTTGGTAAATGTCAGCCGTACGCAATCCCTGAGCCAGCACATGCCGCACCGCAGACTCGACCTGCTCTGCCTTGTCATGCAGGTCAAACGAATAGCGCAACATCATGGCCATGGACAAGATCGACGCCAGGGGATTGGCCACATCCTTGCCCGCGATATCGGGAGCAGTGCCATGCACAGGCTCATACAGACCCTTTTTTCCATGGGACATGGAAGCCGACGGCAACATCCCAATCGAACCGGTCAACATGGCAGCCGCATCAGAGAGGATGTCACCAAAGATGTTACCCGTCACAATCACATCAAACTGTTTGGGATTGCGCATGAGTTGCATGGCAGCCGCATCGACAAACAGGTGGCTGAGTTCGACATCTGGGTACTCGCGCCCTACCTCCGTCATGACCTGTCGCCATAGTTGCATGGTGTCCAGCACATTGGCTTTATCGACTGAACACACTTGATGCCGTCTCTTTCGGGCGGTCTGAAATGCCACATGTGCGATACGGCTTATTTCGGATTCGTTGTAGCGCATGGTATTGAATGCCTCGCGTTCACCACGGGCATTGATGTGTGTCCCACGCGGTTCGCCAAAGTAGATGTCGCCTGTCAATTCCCGCAGAATCATCAGATCCAGACCCGATACGATTTCCGGCTTGAGGGTTGAGGCGCCGATCAGGTCCTGAAACATCACCGCCGGCCGAAAGTTCGCAAACAAATCGAGTTGTTTGCGCAGACGCAGCAAGCTGGCTCCAGGACGCATCATGTACTCGATGGCCTCATCGCCTGGTACGCCAGCCGATCCGAACAGTATGGCATCAGCTTTGTCCGCAATCTCGCGTGTAGCCAAAGGCAGCGGGTCACCGGCCACATCCACGCCTGCTTGACCGACCGGTGCATAAGCAAGCTCCATGGCAGCATGGGGTCCCATCACCACCTGTAGGACTCGCACCGCTTGCTGGGTCACTTCCTCTCCAATGCCATCGCCCGGCATGACTGCAATTTTCATATCAACTCTCTTAGAAAAATATTTAAACAGGGTGAGCAGTGACGCCAGTCAGCGAGGCACGCGCGGGTATCGATTTTTCAAATTCAACAATGACAGGCTCCAGGCTCAAGGTGTAGTCAAGCTCATCCATGCCATGGAGGAGACAATGACGGCTAAAGGGATCAATATCAAACGGTAAGTTTGACAACCCGGGAACAAGTACTTGCTGGCCAGCCAAGTCCACCTCCAGCAACACATCCGGAGAACTGACCAGAAGGGCCAGTAACTCTGAAATGGTTTGCGCAGGCAAACGGATGGGAAGCAGTCCGTTCTTCAACGCATTGCCATAAAAAATATCGCCAAAACTGGGAGCAAGCACCACCCGAAACCCGGCGTCGTAGAGTGCC
>JAFMJA010000239.1 GCA_017853735.1 Burkholderiaceae bacterium
CATGCGGCAGATTCGCGGCAAACGCATTGGCGCCATCTTCCAAGACCCGCTCACCTCGCTGAATCCGCTGTACAGCATAGGGCAGCAGCTGACACAGACCATTTTGACCCATTTGCCGATGACGGCTGCGCAGGCACGGCAAAGAGCCGTCGAGTTGCTGGAGGATACCGGCATTCCGGCGGCCGCTGAGCGCCTAGACCAATATCCACATCAGTTTTCGGGTGGCATGCGGCAACGGGTAGTGATCGCGCTGGCGCTCGCTGCTGAGCCAGAGCTGATCATTGCCGACGAGCCAACCACAGCGCTGGATGTCTCGATCCAAGCCCAGATCATTGAGCTCTTGGTCCGTGTGTGCCGGCAGCACCATGCTGCGGTGCTTCTGATCACCCATGATATGGGCGTGATTGCAGAAACTTCAGACCGGGTAGCGGTTATGTACGCGGGCCGGGTGGTCGAAACTGGCCCGGTAGAACAAATCATAGAGAGCCCGCGCCATCCCTACACCCGCGGACTGATGGCTTCGATTCCGCGCGCGGAAGCTCAAGTCGAGCGCCTGCAGTATGTGCCCGGGAACATGCCGCGCCTAAGCGATATGCCAGGCGGTTGCGCCTTTCACCCGCGCTGTGATCGAGCCATGATTGATTGCACTAGTCTGGTGCCACTGCTTGAAACCTGTTCAGCTCGCTCGCAACTGGCCTGCTGGAATCCCTTGCCACTCGGCCAGGCCTCAGACGAGGAGCGGGCATGATCAGCCAGCCATTGGTTCAGATCAGCGGGCTTAGCAAGCGCTTTGATGTATCAGCCCCATGGCTGCAACGAATGGTGAACCGTGAGGGACGCAAGATAGTCCATGCAGTAAACGACGTGACGATGCAAATCGAACGTGGCAAAACCCTGGCCTTGGTGGGCGAGTCAGGCTGCGGCAAGAGCACGCTGGCGCGTTTATTGGTTGGCCTGTATCGACCCAGCATTGGTCGCATCGAGTTTGACGGGCAAGATCTGGTGCAGACCTTGAATTCCGCAAAGGCGCGAGCGCTTCGTCGGCGAATGCAGATGATTTTTCAAGATCCCTATGCCAGCTTGAACCCGCGCTGGCGAGTGCAGGACATTGTGGCTGAACCCTTGCGGGTGCACTTTCCCGAACTAGGTACTGCCCAGAGCCATGGCCGGGTTGCGGAATTGCTGCACTCAGTAGGTCTTAATCCAAAGGACGCCACCAAGTACCCACACCAGTTCTCTGGCGGTCAACGCCAGCGCATTTCCATTGCTCGCGCGCTGGCCGCTGCACCCGAGTTCCTGGTGTGCGACGAGCCCACTTCGGCTCTGGATGTCAGCGTACAAGCGCAGGTTTTGAACTTGATGCAAGACCTTCAATCTCAGCGCGGCCTGACCTATGTATTCATTTCTCATAACCTGGCGGTGGTGCGCCATGTCAGTGATCGCGTTGGGGTGATGTACCTGGGGCGACTCGTCGAGGTAGTACCTACCCAACGTTTGTTTGAACAGCCCCAACATCCCTACACACGCATGTTGCTGGCATCCATCCCAAAAATGAAAAAGGGCCTGCAATCGCGAGCCCCAATCCAGGGCGAAGTCCCCAACCCATTGTCACCACCATCAGGCTGTGCATTTCACCCGCGCTGCCCTCAGGCTACAGCGGTTTGCTCGCAACAGACTCCCGAGTTACGCCACTTTCAAGGCATACAGATAGCCTGCCACCATGTACAAGGCTAGGGCTGGTGGCCCTAAGTCTTATTTTTTGGTCACGTAAAACATCTTGGGTGCGTCGTTTGAGTTATGCACCATGGTGATGTTTTTCTTCATGGCCCAAGGGCGCATCTGGTGATGCAACGGGATAGCCAGCACCTGATCACGCGTCATGTCTAGAGCCTCGCGCAATAGGCGGTCACGAATTTGCAGGTTGGCTTCAGTCTTCATTCGATCCACCAGAGCATCAAGTGGCGGATGGCTTATGCGACCAAAATTGAAGTTTCCGTCAGGGCCGCTGGTACGAGTACGAATAAGCGATTGCAAAGTGTATTGGGCATCGTAGGTGGCAACGCCCCAGCCCAGCATATAGGCACTGGAATCAAAATTCTGAAACTTGGGAACAAAGGTGGCAAAGGGCATGGCATTGAGCTTGACCCGGGCACCTATTCGGGCCCACATATTGACCAGAGCCTGGCAGATTTCTTCATCGTTTACATAACGGTTGTTAGGGCAATCGAGGGTAAAGTCAAAACCATTGGGAAAACCTGCCTCAGCCAGCAGCTTTTTGGCGCCTTCCGCGTTGACCGCTGCCGGCTTGTCGGCTGATTCCAGATAGCCATTGACGCCAGGCGCCACCATGAGTGCTGCAGGAATGGACAGGCCTCGCATGATGGTGCGTTGTATGCCTGCTCGGTCAACACTCATATTGAGGGCTTGACGCACACGCAGGTCCTTGAAGGGGTTGGGGCCCTTAGGACCGTATTTCAATTCTGGGCTGCCAAGATCGAGCACTATAAAGATAGTGCGGACCTCAGGTCCGTCAAGGACCGAGAGGTTATTGTTGCTGCGCAATCGTGGCACATCTTGAGTAGGCAGATCAGTGACGGCGTCGACGTCCCCGGCAATCAGCGCTGCAACCCGTGTCGGATCAGACTTGATGGGGGTATAGATGACATCGGTCACGTTTCCCTCCACCTTGCCCCACCAATTTTTATTCTGGGTGAGCACCACACGCTGGTCAGGCACCCACTCCTTGACAATATAGGGCCCGGTGCCATTGGTATTGCGGGAAGCAAAGGTTTCTTCTTTTGCCTTGAAGTCCTGAACTTTCTCGGTGCGATTTTTAGTTGCCCAGGTCTTGCTCATGATGAAAAAATAGGTGAAGTTGTTGAGCAGTACCGGGTTGGGCCCATCGGTAATCACATCGATAGTATGGTCATCAACCTTTTTGATCTCCTTCACACCGCCAACATAGATGGTCATAGTGCCGGGAGGAACACGCGAACGATCAAAAGAAAAAATCACATCGTCAGCGGTAAAAGGACTTCCATCCTGAAATTTGACATTGCGTCGCAAATTGAAGCGAAAGCTTGTAGGACTGGTCTGGCTCCAGCTGGTTGCCAGGGCTGGTTGAGGCTTGTAGTTCTTGTCATAAGTCACCAGCGTCTCATAGGTATGACTCATGATATTGTTGGTTGTCGCGTGGTTCTGCGAGTGGGGATCCAGCGTCAAGATATCGTTCTGGGCCGCCCAACGCAAAGTCTGGCCTTGTGCGCTGGCGAGCAGTGGGGTGGCGACCATGGTGGCTAAGAGCAGCCAACTGCGAAATGTTGTAGTCACTCAAATTCTCCTGTTCATGGTTGATGTTGATCCGTGGGTACACATTTTTATCTGGAAATGTGATTTGCAGTAACACTTAAGCGCTTTAAAAAGAAGGCGATTTTCTTTTTCTGCTTGCCCCTCCCCCATCCTGGAATGTCGTGAGTTCTGCCCAAAAACATCGGCATTGTGACGCGAGTATTGTTTGTTTCGCAAGAATCGTCAAAATGTGATCCCCCGTATATGCTCACCAAGATTCCAATGCTAGTCAAGTAGACACGACGGCGATACCCCCGGGGATTTATTAGCCTCTGGTTGCCAAAGTATTCAGCCATCGGCTGGATTTGTAACCCTGGTGTTCGAACACTTTCACCTGGTCTGACCTAGCGCTATTGACACGCCTCGCCAATCAAGTTGTTGCAGTCAGATGACAGAATGGCATGGGCGCCCAGTTCTACAGTCGATACAACAAACGTTGAACATTTCCAGCAATTTGCCGGCATCTCGCGAGGCAGCAGAGAAAACGAACGACTAATATTGCCTTAGCGTTCGAATCCGATATTTGACTAGCAAGCTGTCTGCATCTGAAGAGTGTGGCTGACCCTGGGAACATCCGTCCCAGTTCAAGAGGCCACCTGCCAAGCTGTTGCCACGGAGAAAAAACTGGCAGTTGCTGCTAAGACATCATTCCTCAAGAAGTACGAGAAGGACGAGGTGGGTGGTTAGGATTATTTGACTACTGGAACAACCAAAAGCCAAGAGCCTGCAATTTGTTTTCATTTTTTTCACACCACAAATGAAAAACGGCAACTGAAGTGCCGTAAGTCATTGATTTCATTGGTAGGCGCGATTGGACTCGAACCAACGACCCCCACCATGTCAAGGTGGTGC
>JAFMJA010000024.1 GCA_017853735.1 Burkholderiaceae bacterium
CCCACCACCGCAAAGGGGCAGCGCTCGCGCTCACAGAAGGCCTGGAACTGGGGCAGCGACTCGGGCGCAATGGCCAGCACATAGCGCTCCTGGCTTTCATTGCACCAGATCTCCTTGGGTGCCAGTCCCGACTCCTCCAGGGGCACGGCGCGCAGGTCAAAACGGGCGCCGCGGCCAGCATCGTTGCTCAGTTCAGGAAAGGCGTTGGACAGGCCGCCAGCACCCACATCATGGATAGCCAGAATCGGGTTGTGCTCGCCCTGCGCCCAGCAGTGGTTGATGACTTCCTGGGCGCGTCGCTCGATTTCCGGGTTGCCCCGTTGCACCGAATCAAAATCAAGCTCGGCCGCATTAGCGCCGGTGGCCATGGAACTGGCTGCGCCGCCACCCATGCCTATGCGCATACCGGGGCCGCCCAGCTGAATCAGCAAGGTGCCGGCCGGAAACTCGATCTTCCTGGTCAGCTGGGCATCGATGCTGCCCACTCCGCCGGCAATCATGATCGGCTTGTGATAGCCGCGCTGCACGGTGTCCTTGTCGCTGCGCACAGCCTGTTCATACTCGCGAAAGTAGCCGGCCAGGTTGGGACGGCCAAACTCATTGTTGAAGGCTGCGCCGCCCAGCGGCCCTTCGATCATGATCTGCAGGGGGCTGGCAATATGTTCAGGCTTGCCACCAGCCTGGTCAGACCAACCACCCCACAGTTTGGACACGGTGAAGCCGGTCAGCCCCGCCTTGGGCTCGGAGCCGCGCCCGGTAGCGCCCTCGTCACGAATCTCGCCACCGGCCCCGGTGGAAGCGCCCGGGAAAGGAGAAATCGCGGTGGGATGGTTGTGCGTCTCCACCTTCATCAACACATGCTGGACTGCCTGCGATTTTTCGTAGGCTGGCAGCTGGTGGCCTTCCATTCTGGCCACAAAGCGCTCGATGGGCCCGCCTTCCATGATGGAAGCGTTGTCCGAATAAGCCACCACCGTGTGCTGGGGGCTGAGCTGGTGGGTGTTTCGGATCATGCCGAACATGCTGCGCGGCTGGCGCACCCCATCAATGGTGAAGTCGGCATTGAAGATTTTGTGCCGGCAGTGCTCGCTATTGGCCTGGGCAAACATCATCAGCTCAACATCGGTCGGGTTGCGCTTCAGGTCCTTGAACGCCTTGACCAGGTAGTCAACCTCATCTTCGGCCAGTGCCAGGCCCCAGGCCAAATTGGCTCGCTCCAAAGCGGCGCGCCCGCCTGCGAGAACATCCACATGGTCCATGGGGGCGGCATGCAGATCAGTGAAAAGTGCCTGCGCAGCATCACGTGTGGCCAACACGCTTTCGGTCATTCTGTCATGCAGCAGCGCAGCCAGCTGATCATGCTCTTGCACGCTCAATTCAGCCCGCCCCAACAAGCGGGAAGACAGTGTCAGTCGGTATTCGACAATGCGCTCTACCCGATGCACAGCGAGTCCGCAATTGTGGGCAATATCGCTGGCCTTGGAGGCCCAGGGGGACACGGTTCCAAGGCGGGGCGCCACCACCAGCATCACACCCACGGACGGTCCGCTGTAGGGCTCCCCGTAATCCAGCAGTTTGGCCATCTTCTGCTGAAGTTCAGTACTGGGCTGCTGATCAAACGCTGCAAGATGGACATAGCGCGCTGCAATCGCGTGTATGTTTTTGCTGATGGCCTGCAGCCGAGGTAGCAGTTGCTGGGCGCGAAAATGGCTGAGGGCGCTGCCGCCTTCAAAATTGCAGAGGTGCAGGGTCACAAGATTGGTCGGAACAGGTGAAGGACGGGTGTACTGAACAGGCTCAATTTTACTGTGCACCGATGCCACGCCCTGGCACGGATGGGATAATCGGCGCATGACCATCACCTACAAAGACGAGACAGGCATAGCGGGCATGCGGGTGGCCGGTCGCCTGGCTTCAGAAGTACTGGATTTTCTGGCCCCCCATGTCAAGCCCGGCATCACCACCAACGAACTGGACATGCTGGCACATGGCTATATGGTGGACGTTCAGGGCACCGTTCCCGCGCCGCTGAATTACGCGCCCTCAGGCTACAACCCCTACCCCAAGTCGATTTGCACCTCGGTCAACCACCAGGTCTGCCACGGCATACCCAATGACAAGGCCTTGAAGAAGGGCGATATTGTGAATATCGACATCACTGTCATCAAGGACGGCTGGCATGGCGACACCAGCCGCATGTTCCTGGTCGGCGAAACCTCGATAGCTGCGCGCCGACTCTGCGCAATGACTTTTGAGGCGATGTGGCATGGCATCCAACAGGTCCGTCCAGGTGCCCGGCTTGGGGATATTGGACATGCCATCCAGAGATTCGCTGAAGACAATGGCTTTTCGGTTGTGCGCGAATTCTGCGGCCATGGTATTGGCCGGGTATTTCATGAGGAGCCCCAGGTGCTGCATTACGGTAAGCCGGGAACTGGTGTCGAACTGCTGCCCGGCATGACCTTCACCATCGAGCCCATGATCAACGCAGGCAAGCGCGACATCAAGGAGTTGGGTGATGGCTGGACCATCGTGACCAAAGACCATTCGCTCTCCGCACAATGGGAACATACTGTGCTGGTGACTCCGACAGGCTATGAGGTGCTGACCTTGTCTGACGGCAGTCCACCAACCCCCGCCTTTGTGGCAGCAAGCTTCTCAGCAGCCTGAGCCTCGGCAAACGGCCTGCCCCAGCTGACTGCGCGCGACCGGCCATGCAAACTACCGAGCCCCAGAACCTCAAAGCCGAGTACCGGGCGCGCAAGTCAGAGATCTTGCAGGCCATCACAGCCAGCGGCCATTCCCTGCGGCTGGTTCGGCCGGTGCTGCATCGCCTGGCCAGGCTGGCTGACAGCACGCTGAAAACCCTGTGGCACCAGGTGGGACTTGCTGGTTCACCGCTGTGCCTGGTTGCAGTGGGTGGCTACGGACGGGGTGAGTTATTTCCCCATTCGGACATTGATGTGCTGGTGCTGCTGCCCAGCCATCTGTCCCTGGCGCAGGATCCGGATTTACAAACCCGTATCGAGGGTTTCATCAGCCGCTGTTGGGACAGCGGATTGGAAATTGCCTCCAGTGTCCGGACCCTGGATGAGTGCCTGGCCGAATCGGCCAGTGATGTGACTATCAAGACATCACTGCTGGAAGGACGCAGGGTTTGCGGACAAGCCAGCTTGTACGAGTCTTTTGCCAGTCGCTACCGGGCCGGATTCGATGCGCTTGCATTTTTCAGGACCAAAAAGCTGGAAATGCAACAGCGGCACAGCAAGTTCCAGGACACGCCCTATGCCCTGGAGCCCAACTGCAAGGAGTCACCAGGCGGGCTGCGTGACCTGCAGATCATTTTGTGGGCGACCCGGGCGGCTGGCTTGGGCAGCAACTGGTCCGAGCTCGCCCGCAATGGTCTGGCTACTGCTTTCGAGGTGCGCCAGCTCAAACGCAACGAAAGCCTCTTGTCGCTGATCCGCTGCCGCCTGCACCTGATCGCAGGACGGCGCGAGGACCGGCTGGTGTTTGACCTGCAAAACGCGGTGGCCGAGGCATTTGGCTATGTCAACGCCAGCAGCCAAGGCAAGCCTGGTATGCGCGCCAGCGAATTACTGATGCGCGAGTATTACTGGGCAGCCAAGGCGGTCAGCCAACTCAACCAGATTCTGCTGCTCAATATTGAGGAGCGGCTCAACCCCAGCTTGCAAACCCCAATCCCCATCAATGCGCGCTTTGGCGACAAGGCAGGCCTGATTGAGGTGAGCAGCGATGACCTGTACCAGCGAGAACCGCAGGCCATCATGGAGACCTTTCTGGTCTATCAGTCCACTGAGGGGGCCAAGGGTTTATCCGCCCGCACCCTGCGTGCTCTTTACAACGCGCGCAAACTGATGGATGGCAAGTTTCGGCAGGACCCTGCCAACCGCCACACCTTCATGCAAATCCTGCAGCAACGCCGCGGGGTCACCCATGCCTTGCGCCTGATGAACCAGACCTCTGTGCTGGGACGCTACCTCTGGGTATTTCGCCGCATCGTTGGTCAGATGCAGCATGACCTTTTTCATGTCTATACGGTCGATCAGCACATCTTGATGGTGCTGAGGAACTTGCGGCATTTTTTCATTGCCGAATACGAACACGAATACCCTTTCTGCTCCGAGCTTGCCTCTGGCTGGGACAAGCCCTGGCTGCTTTACACCGCAGCGCTGTACCACGACATCGCCAAAGGCCGGGGCGGCGACCACTCCGACTTAGGAGCCCTGGAGGTCA
Source organism: Burkholderiaceae bacterium (assembly GCA_017853735.1). Classification (GTDB taxonomy): domain Bacteria; phylum Pseudomonadota; class Gammaproteobacteria; order Burkholderiales; family Burkholderiaceae_C; genus Hylemonella. The sequence continues at coordinate 4,258 of JAFMJA010000024.1, forward strand.
GGCGTTTCTGCCAGCACCACCAGGTGGCTCGCGAGGACGCTCAATTGCTGGAATTTCTGGTGCGCGAACATCTGACCATGAGCCGAGTTGCCCAGAAATCAGACCTGAGCGACCCCGACGTGATTCAGGCCTTTGCCCGTCATGTGGGCGATGAACGTCACTTGACCGCCCTCTACCTGCTGACGGTAGCCGATGTACGCGGCACCAGCCCCAAGGTCTGGAATGCCTGGAAAGGCAAGCTGCTGGAAGACCTGTACCGGCTCACCCTGCGCGTGCTGGGGGGCCAGGCAGCAGCCCCGGATGCCGAAGTGGAAGCCCGCAAGCGGGAGGCACTGGTCCTGCTCGCCCTGCATGCGCAACCCCACCTCGGTCATAAAAAACTTTGGGATACCCTGGATGTGGGCTACTTCATGCGCCATGAGGCCGAGGACATCGCCTGGCACACCCGGCAGTTGGCACGCCATGTTGGCAACGGCCAGACCGTTGTCCGAGCCCGACGCTCGCCTGTGGGAGAAGGCCTGGAGGTATTGGTCTATACACCCGACCAAGCCGATCTGTTTGCCCGGATTTGCGCCTACTTTGACCAGGGGAATTTCAGCATCCAGGATGCCAGGATACATACAGCGCGCAACGGCTACGCGCTGGACACCTTTCAGGTGGTCACTGCCGCCTTGCCAGAACACTACCAGGAACTCACCAGCATGGTGGAAGCGGAGCTTGCGCGCACCATTGCCGAAATCAGGCCCTTGCCCGAACCCAGTCGTGGCCGCATTTCGCGCCGAGTCAGGAGTTTCCCGGTCAGCCCGCGCGTCAGCCTGAGCCCGGACGAAAAAGCCCAGCGCTGGCTACTGAGTATCAGCGCCAGCGACCAGCCTGGCCTGCTCTACAAGGTGGCACGGGTGCTGGCCCAGCACAAGCTCAATTTACAACTGGCCAAAATCAACACCCTGGGCGAACGGGTGGACGATGTGTTCCTGGTCGATGGCCCAGCCTTGCAGAACAATCGGGAGCAGATCGCCATCGAAACCGAACTGCTGGAAGTGCTGACTCCCTGATACCCCCTCAACGCCCAATCCTTTGCAACAGAGCAAACCAGGCCAGACAGGCCAGCGCGCCGGTCAGCGCCAAGCCCAGTTGACCCAGGGACAGCGCTGAAAGATGAAGGGCCTGGGACAGGGGTGGCAGGTAGAGCGATAACAGGAGCAGCAGCAGCGTCAGGCCACTGACCCACCACAAAGCGGGATTGCGCCTCTGCAATGATGCCCACAAGCCTTGCGGGCCGGCACGATTGAAAAAAATCAATGCCACATTGGACAGCACCAGGGTGGCAAAGGTCAGGGCACGGGCCTCATCCTCGGCCAGCAGTCGCATACCCAAGACATGGCTGGCAATCACCACCAGCAGAACACCCATGCCCTGCCAGAGCGCCTGGAGAATGAAAGAACGCTGGAACAGCGGTGCTTCAGGGTCGCGCGGTGGGCGTTGCATCAGGGCCGGGTCGGCGGGCTCACCCTCAAAAATCAGGGAGCAGGCTGGATCGATCGCCAGCTCCAGCAACACAATGTGCATTGGGTAAAGCACAATTGGCCAGCCAAACAGCAGCGGTAGCAAGGCGACTGCGGCGATTGGCACATGCACCGCCAGGATGTAGCGCATGGACTTGTTGAGGTTGTCAAAAATACGCCTGCCCTGTCGCACTGCACCTACGATCGAGGCAAAATTGTCATCGACCAAGACAATCGAAGCTGCTTCGCGCGCCACATCCGTGCCGCGCCCCCCCATGGCCACCCCGACATGGGCTGCTTTCAGGGCGGGTGCATCGTTGACCCCATCGCCCGTCATCGCCACCACCGCTCCATCGGCCTGCAAAGCCTGAACAATGCGCAGCTTCTGGGTTGGCGCAATCCGAGCGCACACCGCCACCGAGCGCAGTCGCTCACGCAATTGGATGTCGCTCATCTGGGCCAACTCATCCCCACTGAGCACCTGCTCTGCGGGCAGGCCTGCCTGTCGGGCAATGGCGCAAGCCGTCAGGGGGTAGTCGCCGGTGATCATGACCACCCGGATGCCAGCGGCCTGGCATTCAGCTACCGACTGAGTGATTTCTGGCCGCAAAGGATCGGCCAGTCCCAGCAGGCCAATGAATTCGAAATCAAATTCATGCTCACTTTGCGGCCAGGGTGGCTGAGCACCAGCCGCCCTGGCGACAGCCAGCACGCGCAGGCCACGAACCGCCATCGCACTGGCCGCCTCTTGTACCAGAGCATGCTGATTCGGGCTGAGGTGGAACAAGTCAGCCACCGCCTCGGGCGATCCTTTGGCAGCCGCGACAAAGGTCTCCCCCTCCTGCTGACGCCAGACATGGGCCATCGCCCGAAGCTCCGGAGTGAGTTCATATTCGCGCACCAATTCCCAGCCTGCATGCAGGTGTTCGGTCTGCTTCAGATACTGTTGTCCCAGGGCGTGAAAAGCCTGCTCCATCGGGTCAAAGGGGTCAATCCTGCTGGCCAGAATGGCGTATTCCAGCAAGGGGTGAAAGTTGTCGGGCAAGGCGCTGTCATCTGCCTTATCCAGCACCAGGTCCACCCCTTGGGCATGAAGCTGGCTTACCCGCATTTGGTTGAGGGTCAGGGTGCCGGTCTTGTCGACGCAAAGAACCGATATGGCTCCCAGAGTCTCGATCGCAGCGATGCGGCGGGTCAGCACCTGCTGGCGCGCCAGGCGCCAGGCGCCCATGACCGGCAGTACAGTCAGCACCACACTGAACTCCTCGGGCAACATCGCGATGGCCAGCGCAATGCCAGCCAGCAAGGCCTGCAACCAGTCGCCCTGGCGCAGTCCCTGTACCAGCACCAGGATCAGGCTCAGGCTGAAACCAATCCAGGCCATGCGGCGTACCAGGCGAGCCGTTTGAAGCCGCAAGGGTGACTCTTCGATTTGCAGGTTCTGTAAGGCGCTACCGATCTGGCCCATCTGGCTGCGAACACCGGTTGCGATGACCCGGGCCATTCCCTGCCCACGAACCACCAGCGTGCCCGCAAAGAGGGCGGCGGTTTGTCCACCTGCGTTCAATTTAGACACCGGAACCGACTCACCGGTCAGCAAGGATTCATCCACCTGCAGTTCGGTATCGGTGAGGAGCACGGCGTCCCCAGCGATTCGGTCACCTTCGGCCAGGAGCATCAAATCTCCCCGCACCAGGTCCGTCCCGCTGATGAACTGGGACTTCCCATCGCGAATCACATGGGCGCGCGGACTGGACATCTGGCGCAAAGCCTGAAGGGCACGCTCGGCCTTGCCCTCCTGGTAAAGGGTCAGGCCAATCACCACCAGAACCATCACCCCCAAGCTCAAACTTTCCTTTGGCTCGCCGAGCAAAAGGTACAGGCCAGCAGCGGCCAGCAGCAGGGTAAACATGGGCTCGCGCAATGTCTCCAGCGCAATACGACCCCAGCCGCGCCCGGCATCGCTTGGGAGGACATTGCGCCCTTCCTGCGCAAGACGCTGCTCGACTTCGGCAGGACTCAAGCCCTGCAACAGGTTTTGATCCTGGGGCATGCCACCGATTGTGCGGCATGCAAAACAGCTTGGGCTTGGCTACTTGGCTAGCACATCCGATCCATGGGCGACAGGCTCAAGAACTTCCTGTTTGTTGGCCCCAGGCGCATGCTTGCGCGCCAACAGGGTGTACATGGTGGGAACCACAAAAATGGTCAGCACTGTACCCAGGGACATTCCCCCCACAATCACCCACCCGATCTGAATCCTGCTTTCTGCTCCGGCCCCGGTGGACAGGGCCAGCGGAACAGCACCCAGCACCATGGCACCGGTGGTCATCAGGATGGGGCGCAGCCTCTGGCTCGCTGCTTTGATGGTGGCTTCCATCATGTCCATCCCGTTTTCTCGCATCTGATTGGCAAATTCGACAATCAGGATGCCGTGTTTGGTGATCAAACCAACCAGGGTTATCAGACCAATCTGGGAATACACATTCAGCGATCCATTGCTCCATTTCAATGCCAGCAGTGCGCCAATCATGGACAGGGGAACCGATAACATGATGACAAACGGATCAATAAAGCTTTCAAACTGCGCTGCAAGCACCAGAAAGATGAATAACAGAGCCAATACGAATACGATGGTCAAAGAGCCCTGGGAATTCTTGAATTCTCGCGAGGTACCGTTGACATCGGTGGTGTAGCCTGGCTTGAGAACTCTTTTTCCAACCTGGTCCAAATAGTCAAGTGCCTCGCCGAGGGAATAGTTTGGCGCCAGATTGGCGGTGATCGTGACAGCACGTCTCTGGGAAAAATGGTTCAGTTCGCGCGGTGCGACAGCCTCGCGCACCTTGACCAGAGAAGCCAAGGGAATCATGGTGTCATTGCGCCCTCTCACAAAGATGCGCTCGACGTCATCTGGTGTATCCCGGCCGATCGACTGGGTTTGCACAATCACATCGTACTGCTCGCCCTCACGTTTGTAACGAGTGACCTGTCGCCCACCGAGCATGGTCTCAATCGCACGGGCCACCACATCAACGCTCACGCCCAGGTCCGAGGCTTTGTCACGGTCGACATCGATCTTGAGTTCGGGTTTGTTCAAACGCAGGTCAACATCAGGCGTCAGAAATCCGGGATTTTTTCCCATTTCATCCAGAAATTGCCGGGTAACCTGACTCAGGTTTTCATAGCTGTCAGAAGTCAGAATCACAAAATTGACCGGTCGCTCCCGAAAACCTTGACCGAGGGAGGGAGGGGTAATCGGAAAGGCTGACACTCCAGGCAAGGCATTGATCCGGGGCTGCATTTCCCTGGCCATTTCCAGAGTAGTACGCTTACGCTCTTCCCAGGGAAGGGCCCGGTAAAACACATTGGCAACACTGACTGTCGGATTGCCCATCACCACGAAGATCCGATCAAATTCGCTATAGCTCTGCCCGATGCGCTCAACTGCACTGGCGTACTTGTTGGTGTATTCCATGGTGGCGCCATCAGGAGAATTGATGACGTTGAGAATCACACCTCGATCCTCTAGGGGCGCCAGCTCGCGTTTCATTCCGGGCAAAATGGTCCAGATGGCCAAACCGACACCGGCCATCACCAGCAGCACAATCCAGCGCTGCCGCAAAATTTTTCTCAGCAACCATTCATAGCCTTTTGATAAGGCGGTGAGCACCTTTTCCATCCAACGGTCAAAGAACCAAGGGTTGGGGTTATGGCGCAACAGCTGCGAACACATCATGGGTGACAGCGTGAGCGCTATGAATCCCGAAACAATCACCGCTCCGGCCAATGCCAAGGCAAACTCAATGAACAGGCGGCCAGTACGTCCCGGGGTAAAGGCCAAGGGCGCATACACAGCCGCCAGCGTCAGCGTCATGGCCACCACCGCAAAACCGACCTCCTTGGCGCCCTTGATCGCGGCACTGAATGGGTCCTCGCCTTCTTCAATGTGGCGATAGATGTTTTCCAGCACCACAATGGCATCGTCCACCACCAGGCCAATGGCGAGAACAAGTGCCAGCAGGGTCAGTGTGTTGACGGTGAAGCCCGCCAGTGCCATCAAGGCAAAAGTCCCGATCAGGCTTACCGGGATGGTGACGATGGGAATAATGGAGGCCCGGACGGTTCGCAAGAACAGGAAGATCACCAGGGCCACAAGCACCACCGCCTCAACAATTGTCTTGAAGACGTTTTTGACTGATCGATCAATAAAGACTGAATTGTCGTTGGCCACGCTGATGCTGATGCCCTTGGGAAGATCTGCCTCCAGTTTTGGCAGCATGGCGCGCACCCCAGCACTCAACTCCAGTGGATTTGCGGTCGCCTGTCGGATGACACCAGCCGAAATGGCGGGCCGTCCATTCAAGCGCACAGAGGTGCGCTCATCTGCCGCGCCCTGTTCAATACGCGCCACATCACGAAGCTTGACCGGAAATCCTCCCACCGTCTTGATCACAATTTCACCAAACTGCGCGGGTGTCTTGAGATCGGTATTGGAGGTCACGGAAAATTCCCGCTGCCGGCTTTCGATACGGCCCGCCGGCACCTCCAGATTGCTCCGCCGCAATGCGTCCTCAGCATCCTGGGTGGTCAGTCGATAGGCAGCAAGCCGGTCTGGGTCTAGCCAGACGCGCATGGCGTACTTGCGCTCACCATAGATGCGAACATCGGCAGCACCGGTCACCGTCTGAAGGCGGGGCTTGGCAATGCGGGTGACCAGTTCATTGATCTCCAGCGCACTATGGGTATCACTGGAAAAGGCCAGCCATATCACCGGAAAGGCATCTGCCTCGACCTTGGCGATCACCGGCTCCTCGATCGCCTGAGGCAACTTATTGCGAACGCGCGAGGTACGGTCGCGCACCTCAGCCGCCGCTGCATCGGCATCTTTTTCCAAACGGAAACGCACCGTAATCTGGGCCTGTTCGGCGCGCGAGATGGAGGTGATGACATCGACGGCGTCAATGCCAGCTATCGAATCTTCAAGTGGCTTGGCAATCTGAGACTCGATCACTTCAGCTGAGGCGCCGGCGTACTTCACGCTCACAGTGACGACGGGCTCATCGATTTTGGGATATTCGCGCACTGGCAGCTTGGTGAAGCTGACCGCGCCGATCAGCAAAACCAGCAGTGACAGCACGGTGGCAAATACCGGCCGTCGAATCGAAATCTCAGGCAATTGCATGACTGTCTCCGGTGGTGATCAGCGAGCAGCGGGTGCAGCGGGTTTGGCTTCAGCAGCAGGGCGATCTGCAGCAGGGCGATTGGGGTCCAACACGCGCAGAGGCGTTCCATCCTTTTGCAGCCGTTGCTGGCCAGCGACCACCACAGAATCCTGCTCAGCAAGTCCCTGGACAATTTCAACCCGGCCTGGGCGACGAATGCCAACCTTGACTTCAACCCGCTGGGAAATCAATGATTTGGTTGACGCATCCTCAACCGCCTTGATCACAAACAAGCGCCCCCCCAGGGGAACGATCGCTTCTTCAGGAACCACCAGTGCATTCTTGCGCTCTCCAAAAACAGCGGTGACCCGGGCAAACATGCCAGGACGCAGTTCTGATTTGCGGTTATCGATACTTGCACGCACACCAATGGAGCGCCCACTGGCATCGATCAGGGGATCAACGGCAATCACTTGAGCCGAGAAATGGCGGCCCGGTAACGCGTCGATTTCAACTTTTGCCCTTTGGCCCTTCTGCACCTGCGACTGGAACCTCTCGGGTAAGCGGTAGTCCACATAGAGGGTATCGATGTCCTCAATATTGACCATATCAGTGCCATCCTTGAGGTAATCGCCAACATTGATTGAACGGATACCGGCAATCCCATCGAAGGGGGCCAATATCTTGAGACGCTCCGAAGTGGCACGCGAAAGAGCCAGCTTTGCCTGCGCCACCTCCAGCGCTGCAGCACTTTCATCCACCGTACGTTGACTGATGAATTTTTGAGCCAGCAATTCCTGATTGCGCTTGTGGTTCGATTGCGCGATGGATAACTCAGCCTCGCTTTGCTTGACCTGAGCCAAAGGCAACTGATCATCCAGCTGCACCAACAGCTGGCCCTTGCGAACGCGCTCGCCATCTCGGAAGTTGATCATGGTGACCCGACCGCTTACCTCGGGCCGCATCATCACCCCTTGTCGCGAGCGTAGGCTGCCCACCGTCTGGGCATCGTCCACCAGGTCCATGGTCTCAACCTTGGCCACCTCCACGGCTGGAGCTCGACCAGCACCGCTCGGACCAGAGGGTCCGGTTCCAGCAGAGGGGTTTGCCCCAGGACCAGCCGGACCCTTGGTGCCGGACACCAACTCAGCGCTCGGCATTGGGGCTTTGGCCTTGTTTTGGTACCACCAGGCTGCCGCTGAAGCAATAGCAATACCCAGAACTGCAAACAAAAAGTATCTAAGCCGAGAAGTCATTGATTAGTCTCTTATGGTTTTGTGTAAATACAAATACCCTCTCTTTCGCAAGGGTCGAACTATAACCTTAAGTGAATTATTTTTCCGTCTTCAATTTCGACTCTCCAGAAGCACAGTGATATCCAACCGAAGTTTTTCTGTTGAACCGACGGGCGCGGGTCAGTCAGTATTTATCAAACCGATTGGCCAACACCGCGATTGGCCAACATATCGGCTCGTTCATTGCCCGGGTCGCCGTCATGTCCTTTCACCCAACGCCACACGATATGGTGCCCTCCACGACTCACGAGTTCATCCAGGCGCTGCCACAGATCGACGTTTTTTACCGGTTGTTTTGACGCAGTACGCCAGCCTTTGGCTTTCCAGCCCACCAGCCATTCGGTCATTCCTTTGAGCACGTACTGACTGTCCACATGCAGGATCACTTCACATGGCCTTTTGAGCGCTTGCAGCGCCATGATCACCGCCAACAATTCCATGCGATTGTTGGTGGTCTGAGGTTCTCCGCCGAAAAGCTCTTTTTCCTTTCCGCCCCCCCTGAGCAGTACGCCCCAGCCGCCCGGGCCGGGATTACCTTTGCAGGCGCCATCGGTATAGATCTCCACGCGATTCATGGCGGCAGCTTTCACAGCATCAAGCCTGGTGATCGCCGCTTCGGCGCGCCAGGGGCACCGATGCAGCAGCCTTACCGTTCACAGGCTTCCAGCCGGGCTCCAGCAAGCGCATGCCGCGAACCCGTTTCACTGCCACCACAAAATAACCCGCGCCCAGAATAGGCCACCAACGTCGGCCCACCCTGTCCATCCATTCAAAACGCTGCAGCCAGCGCTCGCTGCGCATGGCCGGATGTCCGCAACCGAAATGGCAGGACAGGACCTCAAAACCAAGAAGTCGCAACCAGTCGCGCAAGCGCCAGGGGTGAATGAACTCATTGGCAGCGGGCAAGTAGGGTCGACCAAAACCCATCCGCTGGTAGAAGCGGGAGCGATATCCCATCAGGCCCCAAAGGCTCAAGGGGTTGATGCCACTGACCACCACCCGACCCTCAGGAACCAGGACCCGCTCCACCTCCCGCAGGGTATCGTGGGGGCGGGGATGCTGCTCCAGGGTATGGGGCAGAAGCACCAGGTCCAGACTGGCCGCTGAAAAGGGCAAAGCCGAAAAGTCCGACACCAGATCGGGCTGTGGCTCAGAGTGTCCCAATGCAGTTTCGAGTGCCAGCCAACGATGGGGCATGCGATTGGCGCGCAGGCCCTGAACAGCGGGATTTCCCAACTGAAGTGCGTGGTAGCCAAACAGATCCGCCACCGTGGCATCAAAGCTTTGCTGCTCCCAGTCCAGCATGATGCTGCCCGGCGGTGTGTCAAACCAGTTCTGCATACCTATAATTCAGCATCTGACTCCACATGAAACTGCTACCCCTACCCGCTCTGACCGACAACTACATCTGGATGTTGCATGATGGGCAGCGTGCCCTGGTTGTCGATCCTGGCGAGGCCTACCCGGTCAAACGAGCGCTGGAAGAAGCAGGCTTGCAATTGCAGGCGATTCTAATCACCCACCACCACCATGATCATATCGATGGTGTGCCCGAGCTGATTGCTGAAACCGGCGCTGTGGCTTATGGCCCGGGCCGTGAAAATATTCCCGAACCCTTCGAACCACTGGTAGGTGGCGACAGCATTCAGGTTCTTGGCATCCGTTTTCAGGTGCTGGATGTGCCTGGTCATACCGCTGGCCATATCGCCTATTTCGCCGAGCCCACAGACCAGGTCCCACTTCTTTTTTGTGGCGATACCCTTTTCTCTGCGGGTTGTGGCCGCTTGTTCGAAGGAACACCAGCGCAGATGCTGGCTTCGCTTGATCAACTGGCAGCCCTGCCCGCCAATACCCGGGTGTGCTGCACCCACGAATACACCTTATCCAACCTGCGCTTTGCACGCGCGGTGGAGCCCGACAACCCGGACCTGTTGCAGCACACCAGGCACTGCGAAGCCTTGCGTGCGAGCAAGTTGCCAACACTACCTTCGAGCATGCAATTGGAGCTGGCCATCAATCCCTTCCTGCGCTCCCGACAGGACAGCGTGGTTCGCTCGGTGCAAAGCTTCGACGCCAGCGCGACCGGTGAAACCCAGGTTTTCGCTGCCCTGCGCGAATGGAAGAACCAGTTTCGATGACAAAACTCCTGCGCCTGGCATGGTTGGTCGGAATGATCTGGCTGAGTGGCTGTGCCAGTCCCCCTCCAACTGCCTCTCCCACCTTCCCATCGGGCTCACCAGAGACCGCCGACCAAGTTACAACCGTAGCAGTTGCCAAACCCGCGCCTGGATTGCCTGCTCCTGCCAGCACCCCACCCAGCTATCCCAGCGGCACCCTGTCCGAGATCGTGCCGGGCAGCCTGAGTTCTCCTGAAGTGGCCAAATTGGCCGCTCCTGCTGATTTATGGGAGCGTATTCGTCGCGGCTTTGCCATGCCAGATCTGCAGAGCGATCTGGTGCTTGACCGCGAGCAATGGTATGCCGCCAGGCCCGATTATCTGACCCGCATGACCGAGCGGTCACGCAAATACCTGTTTCATATTGTCGAGGAACTCGAGCGGCGCAGCATGCCCTCCGAGCTCGCCCTGCTGCCATTCATTGAGAGTGCTTTCAATCCACAGGCTGTCTCCAGCGCCAAAGCGGCCGGGATGTGGCAGTTCATCCCCAGTACCGGCAAACACTACGACCTCAAGCAAAACGCGTTTCGCGATGACCGGCGCGATGTGCTGGCTTCCACCCGTGCTGCGCTGGACTACCTGCAGAAACTCCATGGCATGTTCAATGATTGGCACCTGGCCCTGGCGGCCTACAACTGGGGCGAAGGCAGCGTTGGGCGCGCCATCGCCAAAAATCAAGCTGCCGGGAAAAACACTGCCTACACCGACCTGAGCATGCCGATGGAGACGCGCTTTTATGTGCCCAAGCTGCAAGCGGTCAAAAATATCGTGGCCCGACCGGCCAATTTTTCGGTCAATCTGCCGCTGATCGACAACCACCCTTTTTTCGATTCGGTTCTCATCACGCGTGACATCGATGTCGCAATTGCTGCCAAACTGGCGGAAGTGTCCGTGGAAGACTTCAAGGCACTCAATCCCTCTCTCAACCGGCCGGTGATTCTGGCTGCAGGCATGCCAAAGATTTTGCTGCCTTGGGACAATGCCACCCTGTTTCAGCGCAATCTCGAAGCTTATGACGGTTCGCGCCTGTCCAGCTGGACCGTATGGGTGGCCCCGGGCACCATGAAAGTGGCAGAAGCCGCCAAACGCTCAGGCAGCAGTGAGTCGCTGCTGCGTCAGGTCAACAATATTCCGCCGCGCATGCTGGTGCGCGCTGGGTCGGCCCTGCTGATCCCCAGGGCTGACCATGTGCAAAAAGATGTCACGGAACACCTTGCCGACAACGGCCAGCTCTCGCTGACGCCGGAACAGGGGCTGCGCCGTACTGTTCGCAAAGCTGGCAAAAATGAGACGGTCAGCAGCATTGCCAAACGCTTTGGAATCAGCGCAGACAGTGTGGCCGAATGGAACAAGGTTAGCAGCAATACCGTGTTCCGGCCTGGCCAGTCGGTGGTGCTCTACCTGGCTGCGCCCGCGCGTAGTGCACATGCGGACAAGCGCGGCCCGACCAAAACTGCCAGCAAGTCCAAAAAGGCAAAATCACCCAAGCACAGTCCGCAGATGGCCCAACGCTGAGGCCTGATCGCTTCGGGCCAGCCTACAGGCAGAATATCACCGCATCCAGGGCCAAGCCTCAGCGAAACTTGCAACTGTGTTCAGTACACGCGGATTTCCCCCAGGCCGTTCAGCCAACGAGATCAATCACCACATATGGAACAGGGCGTGAGCAGCACCAGCATGTCGCAGGCCGACAAGCACACCCCCATGATGCAGCAGTACCTGGCGATCAAGGCTGGGTATCCGCAAACCCTGCTGTTCTACCGCATGGGAGACTTCTATGAACTCTTTTACGAAGACGCTGAAAAAGCTGCCCGCCTACTGGAAATCACTCTGACACAGCGGGGGCAGTCTGCCGGACAGCCTGTGGTCATGGCAGGGGTGCCATTTCATTCTGTCGAGAGCTATCTGGCCCGTCTGATCAAGCTGGGTGAATCGGTCGCGATCTGCGAGCAGGTTGGCGATGTGGCTTCGTCCAAGGGGCCGGTCGAGCGGCAGGTGGTCCGTGTGGTGACGCCTGGCACCCTCACCGACAGCGCGCTCATCCATGACCGCGCCGAGTCAGTCTTGCTGGCGGTTCATCAGGGTACGCGGCAGCGCTGTGGCCTGGCATGGCTCAGCCTGAGCCAGGGCAGCGTGAGTTTGACCGAGTGTGGGTGGGATGAGCTGGGAAGCTGGCTGGCCCGCATCATGCCCAGTGAATTGCTCTATGCCGAAAGCGTCACGCCAGCATTCGAGCGCCAGTTGCTGTCCTCTTGCCCTGGTCTTGCAAGCTGCCGGCGACCGGATTGGCAGTTTGATGCTGGGCTGGGTCAAGGCAAGCTGCAGGAATTGCTCCACGCAGCCAGTCTGGTGCCCTGGAGTGCGCAGGACCAAGTGCTGGCCCATGCTGCCAGTGCGGCCCTGTTGAGCTATGCGGAGCATACCCAGGGGCGCTCACTCACCCATATTCATGCACTGTCTGTGTTGCGTGACGATGAGCTGATTGATCTGCCGCCCCTGACCCGGCGCAACCTGGAATTGGTCCAAACCCTGCGTGGCGAAGATTCACCGACACTTTTTTCCCTGCTCGACAGCTGCCAGACCGGCCTGGGCAGTCGCTTGCTCAAGCGCTGGTTGCTGGAGCCTCGGCGTGATCGAACGTCCGCACGTCAACGCCTGCAGGCAATTACAAGCCTGCGTGGCGGGCCCTGGCAGGCACTGCGATCCCAGCTCAAGGGCTGCAGCGATGTGGAGCGGATCGCAGCCCGCATAGCCCTGAGGCAAGTGCGTCCGCGCGAATTGCTCGCGCTTGCGTTGACCCTGGACAAAACCCTTGAGCTTGCCCCGCAATTGCCAGATCCACAGGAATTGTTGGCGCAGATCGTTGCCGACCTCAAGCCTCCGGTGGGATGTGCAGAATTGTTATCACGCGCCCTGCTGCCAGAGCCCGCCGCCTTGCCACGTGATGGCGGCGTCATCAATGACGGTTTTGATGAGGAACTGGATGAATTGCGCGCCATTCAGAACAACTGTGACGCCTATCTGCTCGAACTGGAAACTGCTGAACGCGCCCGTACTGGTATTGCGAATTTGCGGGTGCAGTACAACAAAGTACACGGTTTTTATATCGAGGTCACCGGCAGTCAGCTCAGCCGGGTACCCACAGACTACCGACGCCGGCAAACACTCAAAAATGCCGAGCGGTTCATCACCCCCGAACTGAAAGCTTTTGAAGACAAGGCCCTGTCTGCCCAGGAGCGCGCCTTGGCGCGAGAGAAATGGCTTTATGAGCGCTTGCTGGATGACTTGCAGGTGCATGTCCCCGCCCTGGCTCGACTGGCTGGAGCACTGGCTGCCCTGGACGTGTTGTGCGCGCTGACCGAGCGTGGGCTGCGGCTGGATTGGTGTGAACCTGTCTTTTCCGCTGAGCCCTGCATCGAGATCAGCCAAGGCCGCCATCCGGTGGTCCAAGCCCGGCTTGCAGAGATCAACCGCGGTGCTTTCATTGCCAATGACACACGGCTGAACCTGAACCAGCGCATGCAGA
>JAFMJA010000240.1 GCA_017853735.1 Burkholderiaceae bacterium
CAGCGGCGTGAGCTTTTTGTTTCAACCGGACTGGAGCGCGCTCACAAAGCCTGGAGTTTATGTGGCCGCACTTGGACAGGCTTTCTTCTCGATTGGATTGGCCATGGGTGTGATGGTGGCCTACGGCAGTTACCTGCCAGCTTCTCAGCGCCTACCCGGCGCGGCACTGACTGTGGCACTTGGCGATGCGCTTTTTGCGTTGGTGGCCGGGCTGGTGGTGTTTGCCGCTGTCTTCAGTTTCAACCTCGACCCTGCCCAAGGACCAGGCCTGGCCTTCGTCGTATTGCCCGAGGTCTTCGCCCGAATGCCCGGGGGAGCCCTGGTCGGCGCAGCATTTTTTTTATTGCTGACCCTGGCGGCATTGACCTCCATGGTTTCATTGCTGGAGGTACAGGTGGCTTTTGCCATGCAACGACTGCAGTGGAGTCGGCGAAAAGCGAGCTGGATTCTGGCGGGTCTGGCCTTTTTGCTGGGCATGCCCGCCTCGCTGGGCTATGGGCTCTGGTCTGAGGTCATCCTGCCCGACGGACAAGGGATATTGGACATGATGGATTTTTTCGCGGTCGAGTTGCTGCTCCCGCTCAACGGGCTACTTCTTGCCCTATTGCTGGGCTGGCGATGGCCTGCTGCCGATGCTCTGGAGTCTGCCAATCTGGGCGCCAGGCTGCTAGGAAAAATCTGGTTGGCTGCACTGCGTTACCTGATACCCTTTTTGTTGGCTGTGGTGTTGGTGAGCAGCTTCAGCTGAGCCAACCCTGGATCAAGCGCAGCGTTGCAGGCCAGGCCTTAACGGCCTGGGCTGGGAGCCAAGTTTGGCTCATGGCTGGCGATTGCCTTCAACCGTCCTGGCTGTGACATCGATCACCTCAGACTGGGCAGCTCTGCGTTCTTGGCGAGAGCGCCCAAAGCCAGACCAATTCGATTGGCGCAGAAACTGCCAGGCCATGGGCGACACCGGGCGACCACTCAGCTTGAACCATAGGGCACGCAGCAGCCAGAGACCAAGCCATAGCAGTCCAGCTGCCAGCAGGCTGAGCAGGAAAACCAGGCCCATCAGCCACAGCGCAAAGCGCAGCATCTGCCGAAAAAACCCACGCATCAGGGATTTCACATCAACCATGGCGCCAACTCCTTTCCCTGTATCAGCCGTATGCCAGATTCCTGGGCGAATTGGCGGGCAGTACCTGAGACCGGTTGCAAGCTGGCATAGATGGCCTGATCGGCGCCCAGCGACTGGCAGGATGCCTGCAATGCGCGCAAGGCATCCAGGCCATGGTTGGCCGCTTTCCAGCGGCGGCAGCTCAGCAGGCTGGTCTGGCCGCCACGCTCCAGGCGAAAATCAGCGGCAGTGCCATCCAGCCTGGTCACGCTGTAGCCCAGTCGGCTCAGGTTCTGTTCAAGCGTGGACGCAAACTCGCGCCATGACATGGCCGCAGCACGATCCAGGGCTTGAGCAATCAGAGCAGGTTTTGGCGCATGAAACTGCCGCCAGGCGGCCATGGCAGCAATCACCATGAAGGGGAAGGTGCCCAGCACACCCACGGCCACATAGTCGGGTGGCAATAGCGCGCGAGCAGCCAGGGAAAACACCAGCACGATCAGCAGGCTCACCCACCAGGGAGAACGCAACAGTATCGCGAACAAGGACTTGTCCGACATTCTGAATTTCATGGATATACCGCCAAATGTCAGTGAGCCAGTCGCCCCACCACAGCCACCAGCCCCATTCCCACCAAGAGCCAGGCGACCTGGGCCACGGTTTGCTGCAGACTCAGGCGTTTTTGCAGTTGGGGTATCAGGTCAGCAAGGGCCACGTAGATAAAGCTGCTGGAGGCCACCACCAGAAAATAAGGCAGGTATTCCCGCAACTGATCCACCAGCCAGAAACCGGTGAACCCGCCCAGAGCAGTGAGTGCTCCCGCCAGAGAAACCTTGATGATTGCCGCCTTGCGTGTATCGGTGCTTTGCCTCAGCACCATCAAGTCACCCATATGATGCGGCACCTCATGCACCAACACGGCCAATGCGGCTAACGCTCCCAGGCGCAAGTCAGCCATAAAAGCTGAGGCGATCAGAATGCCGTCACCAAAGCAGTGCACACTATCGCCGGCCAGCACCGACCAGCTGCCCGCCTGGTGAATGTGGTGCGAGTGTTCGTCGTGGGAATGGCTGCGCGTATCACCTTCATGGTGGTGCTCGTGTCCATGGTGCCAGAGTTCGGCTTTATCCAATAGAAAGAAAAAAACCAGGCTGGCCAGAAGGGCCATGAACAGCTGCTGGGGGCCGATCTGGCTTTCAAAAGCTTCGGGCAGCAGGTGCATGAAGGCGGTTGCCATCAGGGCGCCAGCTGCCAGGCTCAGCATATGCTGGGTATAGCGTACCAGCAATCCAAAGCTGAGCGCAGCTGCCAGCCAGACGCTTCCTATCCCGGCAGCCAAAGTGCCGATCAGAATTGAAATCAGGGTCATGCCCGGGATTTTCGCAGAGCTGTCAAACAGCCCGGATCAGGCAGGACTTCGAACGCTTAGCAAGAGCTTGCCCTATCACGCCCCCATCAGGCAACGCCGTGGGTTTTGAACCAGGCCAGGCAACGCTTCCAGCCATCGTCGGCTGCTTCCTTACGATAGCTTGGACGATAGTCGGCATGGAAAGCGTGTGGCGCGTCTTTGTAGAGAACAAATTGGGATGCTTTGGAGTTCGCATTACCAGCAGCCAGGGCCACCTTCATTTTCTCCACGCCATCCAGCGGGATGCCGGTATCGGCTTCGCCGTAGAGCCCAAGCACTGGGGCGTTCAACTGGCCGGCGATATCAATTGGATTTTTGGGCGTCAATTCATTGTTCGCACCGACCAAGCGGCCGTACCAGGCCACACCCCCCTTGATGCGCCTGCTGTGGGCAGCATAAAGCCAGACTTGTCGGCCACCCCAGCAAAAGCCGGTCACACCCACCCGAGACATATCGCCACCGTTGGCGGCTGCCCAGTCCAGGGAGGCATCCAGGTCACCCGCCACCTGGGCATCGGGTACCTTGGAAATCACCTCGGCGTACAGCTTGGCGACCTCCCCATAGCTTTGCGCATCCCCCTGCCGCACAAACAGCTCTGGCGCAATGGCCAGATAGCCAGCCCGGGCAAACCGATTCGCCACATCGGCGATGTACTCATGGACACCAAAAATCTCGGACAAGACCAGAACCACCGGAACAAATTTTTTATCCGCAGGCATGGCCCGGTAAGCCGGCATGGAAAAACCTTTGACATTGATGGTCACTTCCCCGGTAATCAGCCCCTGGGTTGATGTTTTGATCGCAGTCTGCGCCATGATGGGTAGAGCGGAGGCGGCATAGCCCACGCCCAGCGCGGCCTTGATTGCGCTGCGGCGGTTAGGGGACAAGGCGCTGGCATTGAGCAGGGCCTGGCCTTCAACGATATGATCCTGTTGCAACATGATGCATCATCCTTTGGTCAATAAATCTGGCATGAATGGATTGCCAGCAATCGCCGGCGAAGGCATGATAGTGAGGCAAGTCCTACGGCCTGATCGAACCCATGATTAACCGCATAAGCAGTAAGGCTGCCCTGATCCTTTGCCTGTTGCTTGTCTTGGGTGGCTGCTCCACCCCCAAGACCGCGCCGCCTCCTGAGCCCGATGCCAAAACCACATCAGCGGCGACACCCTCGGAGCGTTCGGACATAGAGCTTGATCAGCGCGCGGGTCTGTGCCATGTGTTGCTCAGGGGCAATCTGGACGAATACACTGCGCGCCGATTGCGCCAGACCATGAGCGAAATTGATTTGACTGCCTGCCGCAGCAAGCGGGTGCTGATTGACCTGCAAGGTGGCCTGGTGGGCAGTGCGCTGAGCGTGGGCGCCATCATCAAGAACCGAGGCTTTGACACCCAGATTCAACCGGGCACGGTTTGCCTCACCCCCTGCCTGCTGGTATTTGCATCTGGCCGTGAGCGCATCATGCTTCCTTCGGTCCCGCCCACACGCATCGGCTTGTCCCAGATTCCTCGGGATGAAGATTTTGGCCATCGTGTCTGCGCCACCGAGTTGACAGCCCCGCAGGCTTTGACCCTGACACGTTATTTACGCGCCATGCTGCCACTTGCCACCGCCAATACAGTGATGCAAAAGTTGCTGGCTGCCACCTGCGACCGCACCGAGTACCTGGAT
>JAFMJA010000241.1 GCA_017853735.1 Burkholderiaceae bacterium
ACGCCCGCTTCATGCAGCAGATCAACCGTGATCTGCTCCAGGATGCCCGCGCGGATGCGCGCCAGCACATAGTCGGCGCTCTGGCGCTCCAAAATGATGTTGTCGATGCCAGCACGGTGCAGCAGCTGGCCAAGCAAGAGGCCCGCTGGGCCGGCGCCAATGATGGCGACCTGGGTGCGCATGAGGAGTTCCTTGTGAGAGGTGAGCTGAACAGAATTGGAGGGGGCGGGGACTAGGGATTTTCCCAGATTGGCTGCAGGCTATGGGTGCGTGGGGCGCAGTACTGACCCAGTGCTCTGGCTTTAGACGCCCAGATAGCTGGTGAGGGTGGGGTCGCGCGCGATGGCGGCTGACTCTCCGCTGAGCACCAGCTGGCCTTTTTGCAGCACCAGGGCACGGTCGCTGCGCGCGAGCACCTTGCGCCAGTCGCGATCCACAATCAGGGTGGCCATGCCGCTGGCCCGGATTTCATCGATCACGCGCCAGATCTCGCGCACGATCAGGGGCGCTAGCCCCTCGGTGGCCTCATCCAGGATGATCAGGTCCGGGTGGGTCATGAGGGCGCGGCCGATCGACAGCATCTGCTGCTCACCGCCGGAGAGCTGAGCGCCCAGATGGCCCTGGCGCTCGGCCAGACGGGGAAAGGTGCTCAGCACCCGCTCGAGCGTCCAGTCGCTGCGCCCATCACGGCCCCTGCGCGCGGCCATCACCAGGTTTTCGCGCACGCTCAGGTTGGGAAAGACGCCACGGCCTTCGGGCACATAGGCCAGGCCCAGGCGTGCCACCTGGTGGGGCCGGGCGTGCGAGGCGTCCTGGCCGAAGAGATGGATGCTGCCCTCGCGCTGGCTCACTAGGCCCAGCAGGGAACGGATCAGGGTGCTTTTGCCCATGCCATTGCGCCCCAGCAGGCCCACGGTCTGGCCGCGTGCAATCTGCAGGTCCACCCCATGCAGCACATGGCTGCTGCCATACCAGGCATGGATGTCGCGGGCATCGACAATCAGTTCGGCGCTCATGGCTGCTCTTCACCCAGGTAGGCGGTCTGCACATCTGCATTGGAGCGGATCGACTCGGGCGTGTCCGAAGCGATCACCGTGCCGTTGACCATGACCGTGATGCGGTCGGCGATGCGAAACACCGCGTCCATATCGTGCTCGACCAGCAGGATGGCGTGGCCGGGCCTGAGCTCGGCCAGCAGCTCCAGCATGCGATCAGTTTCCTCCGGGCCGATGCCAGCCAGGGGTTCGTCCAACAGCAGGACCTGGGGGTCGGTGGCCAGGCACATGGCGATCTCCAGCTGGCGCTTCTGGCCATGTGAAAGCAGGCCGGCCTGTCGGTCACGCATCGGGTACAAGCCGGTGCGCTGCAAAACCGCCTCGGCTTTTTCCCGGCTGGCCGGGCAACGCTGTGCGCTTTCCCACCAGGCCCAGGGCCGCTGCAGTCGGGCCTGGGCGGCCAGCCGGCAGTTCTCGAAGACGCTGAAGTTGGCATAGATGGTGTTGCGCTGATAGCTGCGCCCCAGGCCGGCCTGGGCCCGCCTGGGTTGTGACCAGTTGCTGACATCCTGACCCAGCAGCTCGACCCGGCCCGAGGAGGGCGGGTATTCGCCCGACAGCAGGTTGATCAGGGTGGACTTGCCGGCACCGTTGGTGCCGATCACTGCATGCACGCTGCCACGCGCGAGCTCGAGCGAAACCCGGTCGACCGCCACCAAGCCACCCCAGCGGCGGGTGAGCTCGATGCCACGCAAGAGTACTTCAGGCGGGCTCATCGGGGCTGTCTCCATCGCGTAGGCTGCGCGTTCCACTCAGTCTTTGGGAAATCAGTTGCGGCAGTCCGACCAGACCGCGCGGCAGCAGGGCAACACAGGCGATGATGGTCAGGCCCAGCCCGAGGTGCCAGTGCTTGGCAAAGTTGCCAAAGATGGCCTCCGACTTGAACAGCTCCTGCAACAGCACAAAGGCAAAGGCGCCAATCAGGGCCCCGCGCAGATGACCCAGCCCGCCCAGGATGATCATGATCAGCACCGACCCCGACAGGTGCCAGCTCAGCAGTTCAGGATTG
Organism: Burkholderiaceae bacterium; assembly: GCA_017853735.1. Taxonomy (GTDB): domain Bacteria; phylum Pseudomonadota; class Gammaproteobacteria; order Burkholderiales; family Burkholderiaceae_C; genus Hylemonella. The sequence continues at coordinate 2,065 of JAFMJA010000241.1, forward strand.
ACGACACCGTCCTTGACCGCAAACAGGAAGCCGGCCAGCCCGGCAATGCCGCCGGAGATGACAAAAGCGGCCAGCTTGTAGGGGTAGGTGGAAAAGCCGGTGGCGCGCATGCGCTGCTCGTTGTCCTTGATGCCCGCCAGGGCGCGGCCAAAGCGCGAGCGCAGCAGCAGCGCCAGAAAGCAAAACACCAGCACCAGGGTAGCCAGGGTGAAGCCGTAGAAGGTCTCGGGCAGGTCCAGGTTCAGCAAGGTGGTGCCGCCCAGGGTCAGCACTGGCTTGAAGTTGAGGTAGATGCCGTCGGTGCCACCGCCAAGGGGTGTGTCGTGGATCACGTAATAGGCCATCTGGGCAAAGGCCAGGGTCACCATGATGAAGTAAACCCCCTTGGTGCGCAGCGACAGCGCGCCCATGAACAGGGCATAGGCGGCAGCCGCCAGCACAGAGGCCGGCAGCAGCCAGTGCAGGGCGGCAGCCTCGTTCTGCGGCGAGAGCAGCACCGCGGCATAGGCCCCGATGCCAAACAGGGCCGCGTGGCCAAAGCAGACCAGCCCGGTGGCGCCAGCCAACAATTCCAGACTGAGCGCAAAGATCGCATAGATCATGATCTTGGCTACCAGATCAACGCCGAACTCGCCCGCCACCAGCGGATAGGCTGCCAGCAGCGCAAAGGCGGCAGTGACAAAGAGCAGGGGGGCGCGGGCTATCATGGTCAGCCGGCTCGAAACAGGCCATCGGGCTTCCACAGCAGGATCAGCGCCATCAGCACATAGACCAGCACGCCTGCGGCCTGGGGAAACACCACCTTGCCAAAGGTATCGACAATCCCGATCAGCAAGGCAGCGAGCAGGGCGCCGCGAATCGAGCCGATGCCGCCGATCACCACCACCACAAAGCAGATGATCAGCACCTGGTTGCCCATGCCCGGATAGACGCTGGACACCGGGGCAGCCACCATGCCGGCAAAGACGGCAATCGCTACCCCGGCGGCGAACACCACACGGTAGAGGAACTTGATGTCCACCCCCAGCGCCTGCACCATCTCGCGGTTGGTCGCGCCGGCGCGGATCATCATGCCCAGCCGGGTGCGGGTGAAAACCAGCCACATGCCTATGGCCAGCAGCAGGCAGGCAACACTGATGAAGATGCGATAGACCGGGTAGGTCATCACATCGCCCAGCGGAATGGTGCCGGCCAGCCACGGCGGCGCCTGGACGCCATAGACATCATCGCCCACGATCAGGCTGCGCAGTTCCTCGAACACCAGGATCAGGCCGTAGGTCATCAGCACCTGTTGCAGATGCTCACGCTCGTAGAGGAAGCTGAAAAAGGCCCACTCCAGCACATAACCGAGCAGCACCGCCAGCACCATGCCGACAAACAGGGTGGCGAAGAAGCCGCCGCCAAAGGTGGATGCCACCAGCGGCGCCAGTGCATAGGCCATGTAAGCGCCGATCATGTAGAAGCTGCCGTGCGCCAGGTTGATCACCCCCATGATGCCGAAGATCAGGGTCAGGCCAGAAGCAACCAAGAACAGCAGCAGCCCGTATTGCAGCGAGTTCAAGCACTGGATGAAGAAAGTGGCGAGGTCCATTCGGTCTCACAAGGTGGGAGATCAGAAGTGCCCCCAGACCAGGAAAGCCTTGGTGTCGGCTTTGCCGGGCCGCTGGCATTGCTCCCTGCAAGGGGGTGGCCAAGCACACGCAGTGCGCTTGGCCTGGGGTTGTGCCTCGCTCACATCTTGCAGCCGCGCGCCGGATCGGGCAGGACCTTGACTGCAATACCGGTCATGACATTTTCGCGGCCCTTGGCTTCGCGGACATAGAAGTCCTGAACTGGGTTATGCGCCGCGCTCAGCGTGTACTTGCCGCGTGGGCTGTCGATGGTGGTCTTGCGGATGGCCGCTACCATGGCATCGCGCTTGCTGAAGTCGCCCTTGACCGCATTGAGGCCAGCGGCCAGGATCTGCGCTGCATCGTAGCCCTGCACCGCATAGACATCGGGCTGCATCTTGTAGGTCACGGCGTACTTGTTGCGAAATGCATTGTCGCGCGGGGTGTTCAGGCCATCGGCATAGTGCAGCGAGGTGAGCAGGCCCTCGCGCAC
>JAFMJA010000242.1 GCA_017853735.1 Burkholderiaceae bacterium
TAGCTTTGCTTGCCCATGCAAATAACGCCCCAACTGAAACATCGCATCAGGTACCAAAAAGCCTGCAGGATATTGTTCAGCTGATCGATCAAACATCGTCAAATACTGCCGAACGTGATGCCAATCTCAAGTTGATCAACAGCACGCCAGCTGAGGCAGCGAGCAAGAGTGAAAAGTTTGCTTTTTACTACAGGCAGAGTTTGGCCGCTGAACAACTAGGCCGATCTGATATTCGGATGCAGGCGCTCAAAGGAGCTTTAGAAAACGCCAAACAGGACGATACCGAAGAAATTTCAGCTACGGTTGAACTGACCATGGTGGAGTTCACAGCTGGAGATTCACGCCAGGCACTCGATCGGCTGCTCAAAACCAAGAGCAAGATTCCGCAGCGCCTCGCTGGTTGGCTAATTGCCGTCGACTCTACCCTTGGCGCAGTGTATGGCTTTGCCGGGGACTTCCAAAAAGCTGAGCAGAGCCTACGAGAAGTTCAAAGTACCTGGGTAATGCTGCAGCGATCGCCCAATTTCTCCATTCATGGCTGGAGCTGGACTCGTTCCTATTTCCAAACACTGGCTAATCTGCGTTATCAGCAAGGCCGATTTCAGGAGGCTGAGGTTGCCTATCGCAAAGCGATCGAGCTAATCGAACAAGGTTTGCCCATCTATGAAAAGAATTACGCAGGATTACCTGGTGCCTCTTCCGTCTCGTCTATCCCGCCCAATGCCTTCAAAAACATGCTGGAGAGGCTTTACATCAGTGAGAGCAACTCGCTACTCAAACTACGCAAAGTCAACGAAGCTGAGTATTACGCGCGCGAGGCACTCAAAAAGTCTCTCCAACGCACTGGCAAGTCATCGGTGTCCACCGCAGCAGCCATGCGCCAGCTGGCCATCGTGATGCTGGCCCGAAGCCGCAACAAGGATGCCATTTACCTGCTGGATCAAAGCCTGACCAGCCTGAAGGTAGCCGGTGTTTCAGCCGATTCGCTGGAACTGGCCCGAACCGAAAAGACCATGGCTTCAGCCTTGATCGCTGACGAGCGCTATGGCGATGCCTTGAAGCTCTATGCCAGCCTGGACCAGAAAATACAAAGCCGCCCCGACATCGGCCGGATTGTCGATGCCAATAGCCTGGATCGGGTGCTGGCCCTGATGCGCCAGGGCAGTCTGGCCGATGCCCAGACCCGGGCCAGTCAGTTGCTGACCGCCACCGAGACCCGGGTGGGTAAAAAATCCCCTGAAGCCACTCAAATCCGATTGATGCTGGCCATGGTGATGGCTGAACAGAAACAGGACGCAGAAGCCAGAAAACTGTTTGCCACTGGCCTGGCCGAAGTGATCGAGCAAGAACGTGAAGCAGCGGCCGACTCCGAGGGCTTGAGCTCCAAAGAGAAAAACTACCGCGCCAGCATCATCGAATCCTATCTGGGCCTGCTCAGCCGCGAGTACGCCAAGAACCCCAGCCCGGCTCTGGCCGCTGAATCTTTTGCCCTGGGGGATCTGGCCCGCTCCAGCGGTGTGCAAAGAGCGCTCAACGCCAGCACCGCGCGCGCCAACATCACCGACAAACGGCTGGCCGAACTGGTGCGCAAGGAACAGGACCTCAACCAGCGCATCAGCTTTTTGAGCCGCTTTGCCAAAGAATTGTCGATGCAGCCCGCCAGCCAGCAGTTACCCCAGATTCAGGCGAAGATGAAAGCCGACATCGAGGAGCTGCGCGCCGAGGCCAAGAAAACCCTGCACCTGATTGGCCTGGACTTTCCAGAATACGCCGAACTGATCAACCCCAAGCCGGTGGCCCTGGACAAGCTGGCCAAAGCCCTGCGCCCCAATGAAGCCCTGGTGACCTGGTTTATCGGCCAGCAACATAGCTTTGTCTGGGCTCTCAGCCACGAAGGCAAGGCCGAGTTCAAGGCGCTGCCCATCGCGCGCCAGGAATTACGCCAACATATCACCCAGTTGCGCAAAACCCTGGACCCCCAGGTGCTGACCATCGAGGAGATACCGCCCTTCAACTTTGCGCTCTCCCACAAACTCTACAACAGCCTGTTCCTGCCAGTGCAAGACGCCCTGCAGGGCAAGAGCACCCTGGTGGTGGTACCCCATGATGAGATTGGCCAACTGCCCCTGGGTGTGCTGACCACTGCGGCCTTTGACCCGGGCCCCAAAAGCGAACTGTTATTTGCCAACTATCGCTCTGCGCCCTGGCTGTTGAAGCAACACGCCCTTGTCAGCGCCCCTTCAGCCACCGCGATCAACACCTTGCGTGGCCTGGCCGCGCCCAAGCACGACCGGCGCGACTTCATCGGCTTTGGAGATCCGTTCTTCAATCTGGAACAGGCCCAGTCTGCTGAGAAAGTGGCTGTTGCCGGCAATTCCACCACCCAGATTGCCTCGCGTGGTGTTCCGCTCAAACTTCGCAATTCACCCAATACTTCCCAGGTCAGTTCCGCTGAAATCAGCATCCTGCCCCGCTTGCCTGACACCAACGATGAAATTCAGGAGATCGCCAAAGTCTTCAATGTCGAGCCCAGCCGCGACATCTTTTTGCAAAAGCGCGCCAACCTCGACGAGATTCTGAAAGCGGACCTCTACAACCGGAAAGTGGTCATGTTTTCCACCCATGGCCTGGTGCCCGGAGAACTCGATGGTCTGACCCAGCCCGCCCTGGCCCTGACCAACCCGCAAGTGCTCAACAAGACGGGGGATGGCCTGCTCAAGGTGGACCAGATCCTGATGCTCAAGCTCAATGCGGACTGGGTGGTGCTGTCGGCGTGCAATACGGCTGCTGGAGAAGGTGATGGCGCAGAAGCCCTGTCGGGTTTGGGGCGCGCTTTCTTTTATGCCGGGGCGCGCTCGCTGCTGGTATCGAGCTGGCCGGTGGACAGCCTGGCTTCGCGCAAGCTGATGACCGATCTGTTCAGGCGTCAGGTTCAGGACAAATCATTGACCAAACCCAAAGCTTTGCAGCAAGCCAGCCTGGAGTTGATGGAAAAGGGAACCCCCACTGAGCAAAGTCCGCTCTACAGCTACGCGCACCCACTGTTCTGGGCACCGTTTTCGATGGTGGGCGACTGAATCAGCCCTGGAATAGCAAGACCACTGCGCGCGCCTCAATCGCTTGACCCTGGCCGACCGGGCCAAGTTTTTCAGCAGTCTTGGCCTTCACATTGACCTGGGTCGGCTCGATCGCCAGGGCCTGGGCGATTCGCTCGCACATGGCGCTGGTGTGCGGCGCCATGCGGGGCGCCTGGGCCACGATGGTGCTGTCCACATTGCCAATCTGCCAACCCTGGCTGCGCACCCGATGGGCTGCCTCTTGTAGCAAGACGATTGAGTCTGCACCCTTGAACTTGGGATCGGTGTCGGGAAAGTGGCGGCCAATATCGCCCAGTCCGGCTGCGCCTAGCAGGGCATCGGTGATCGCATGCGCCAGGGCATCCGCGTCCGAATGACCCAGCAAGCCTTTGTCATGGGCAATCTCCACGCCGCCCAAAATCAGCTTGCGCCCCTGCACCAAGGCATGTACATCCCAGCCCTCACCCACGCGAAACTTCATCCTTGCATCCTCGCTTCAAGCACTGCCCTGGCCAGGGCGAAATCTTCTGGATAGGTGACCTTGAAATTTTGCGCGCTGCCTGGCACCAGCCTGGGCGACAGACCCAGGGCCTCCACCGCAGACGATTCATCGGTCACCTGCTCGCCTGCAGCACGCAAGGCGCGCTCCAACAGCTCCAAGCGAAACATCTGGGGCGTCTGCGCCAGCCATTTGTCGGAGCGCGACAAGGTGGCCTGCACCCGCTCGCCCTGTGCCTGTTTCAGGGTGTCGGCCAGTGGCAAGGCAAGCAATCCGCCCACCTCATCCTGCGCACAGGCCTGCACCAGGCGCGCCACCTGCTCGGGTGTTACCAGGCAGCGTGCCGCATCATGCACCAGCACCCAGTCGTCCTGGGCGGCACCCAGCTGGCGCAGATGCGCCAAGCCATTGGCCACGCTCAGGGCACGGGTAGCACCACCACAGTGGGCCACCCGCCAAATGTCCCCTGCCCCGGGCTGAAGCAGACGATCATCCGGAGCCAGCACCACCAGAATCTGATGCAGCACAGCCACGGCCGACAGAGCGGACAGGGTATGGCGCACCATC
>JAFMJA010000025.1 GCA_017853735.1 Burkholderiaceae bacterium
TCTTCAAACGAACCTTGGCCATGGCCTGAGGAATATTGACCTCAAATTCGTGCGGGGGCGCATACTGGCAAGCATGGAGGCAGGCCCCACAGTTGTGACAAAGGTTGGCCAAGTAGTGCGCATCGGCAGCAGAAAATTCAAGCCGACGTGTCATGGCCGGAAAGACGGCACAAAAACCTTCGCAGTAACGACAGGCATTGCAGATCTGAAGTTGGCGAGCCACCTCGGCCTCGTCAGTGCCGGCCACGACCTCACCCCTGGCCAAGGCCTGCGCATCACGGGTCAATTGCTCAAGCTGCTGCACGCTGTTGCTCCAGATTCTTTAGTTTGAAAGCGGCTTGCGCCGCACCGGTACCGGCGATACGGCCAAAGGCGGTGCCGATCGACATGCCCACGCCGGCGGTGTAGCCCTTGCCCAGCACATTGCCAGCCATCATTTCGCCAGCCACAAACAGGTTGTTGCTGGCCACCCCGGCAAAGCGAACTGCGGTGGTCTCATCGGTCTTCATGCCCAGGTAAGTGAAGGTGATGCCCGGTCGCAGGGAAAATGCATAAAAGGGGCCGATGTCAATCGGACGGGCCCAGTGGGTTTTGGCCGGGGTGATGCCCTCGGTGTGACAGTCATCCAGCACAGTGTGGTCAAAATTGCCAACCCGGCAGGCAGCGTTGTAAGCATTGATCGATTGCATGAACGGCTCCACCGGCAAGCCGATTTTCTGCGCCAGCTCCGGCAGGGTGTCCGCCTTCAAACCCGGGAAAACCGGCGGCATGAAACGGCCAATGGCCTTGCTGTCAATCACGCAATGGGCAATTTGTCCTGACTGCAAAGCCACCAGCCGCCCCCAGATGGCATAGCGCTTGGGCCAGAAGTCCTCGCCCTCGTCATAGAAACGCAGCCCATGACGGTTCAGCACCACGCCCAGGGACACACAATCAAGCCGGGTGGTGATGCCGCCGTCATACAGCGGCGCGCGCGCGTCGATCGCCACGCAGTGCGACTGGGTGGGGTCGCCAATCATGTCAGCGCCCTGCGCCTGCAGGTCTTTGATCAAAATACCTTGGTTGTAGCGGGTACCGCGGATGAGGAAGTTATCGGCTGGCCATTCGCCCTCCGAATTCTGACCCCAGACCTCGCGCAACCACGCCCGGTTACTCTCGAACCCACCGCATGCCAGCACACAGGCGCGCGCCTCGATCCGCTCACCCTTCACATAGGCGGCCCTGAATTGCCCATCCACAATTTCCAGCCGCTCGACCGGCGATTCGTAGCGGATCTGCACCCCCATTTGCTCGGCACTGCGGTAGTAGGCGTTGACCAGCGCCTTGCCTCCGCCCATGAAGAAGGCGTTGGTGCGCGACAGACTCAAGGTGCCGGAGAGGGAGGGCTGGAAATGCACGCCGTGCTTCCTCATCCAGGGCCGGCAGCTGCTGGAGGCACGAATCACCAGACGAGCCAGCTTTTCGTCGGTCTGTCCTCCGGTGACCTTGAGCAGGTCCTGCCAGTACTCTTCTTCCGGGTAGGTTTCCACCAGCACATCCTGCGGCTCTTCATGCATGCAGCGCAGGTTGCGGGTATGCACAGAATTGCCGCCGCGCCATTCCTTGGGTGCAGCCTCCAGCAGCAAGACCGAGGCGCCCGCCTCGCGCGCCATCAGCGCCGCACACAAAGCAGCATTGCCGCCGCCAATGACCAAGACATCCGGTTTCATAGCATACCCATCCAAAGATCACCCATCCACACGCACCGCAAGGCCCTGGCGCTCAGGCCAGGCCTCACTGTTTCTTGCCCTGGCTTTTGGCCATCTGGGCCTCCAGCTGTGACCATTTCTCCAGTTCATGCCGAATAAAACGGCCAAACTCCTCGCCCGCCAGGTGGGCTGGCTCAGCACCGCTGGCCAACATGGTTTTTTCGATCGCCGGGTCTTGCAAGGCAGCTGCAAAATCTGCGCTCAGCTTGGTCAGCACCTCCTTGGGCGTGCCCGCCGGTGCCAGCAAGCCAAACCAGCCGACTGCCGCGTAGCCCGGCAGGCCCGCCTCGGCCACCGTGGGCAGATCGGGCGAGGCCTTGGCCCGCACCGCGCTGGTGACAGCCAGCGCCTGCAATTTGCCTGCTTTCACATGGGGCAGTACCGTCTGACCGGGCGCAAACATCAGGTCGATGGTGCCGCCCAGCAAGTCGCTGACCGCCTGGCCGGTGCCCTTGTAAGGCACATGCAGCATGTCCAATCCGGCCTGTTGCATGAACAATTCCACCGTGAGGTGAGAGGCCGACCCTTTGCCCGATGAGCCGAAGGTGATCTTGCCCGGCATGGCCTTGGCCCGCGCCATGAGTTCGCGCAAATTGTTCACCCCCAACTTCGGATTGACCGCCACCAGATAGGGCGAAGCAGACACCAGGTTGAGCGGTGCGAATTGCGCGACATTGTCCTGGCTCAGGGAGGCAGTAGAACTCATCAGCAAGGTGTAGCCATCGGCTGCGGCCTTGGCCACATAGGCTGCACCGATATGGCCACTCGCCCCGGGTCGGTTTTCCACAATCACCTGCTGCTTCCACAGCGCGCTTTGTCGTGTCGCCAAAATGCGCGCCAGGGTGTCAGCGCCACCGGCAGGCGGGAAGGGAACCACAATCGTCACCGGTCGGGAGGGAAAGGGCTGCGCCTGCGCCTGTACCAAAGCGCTCCCACTGAATGTCAAGAGAGCACCCAGCAATAGGGCCAGGCTGATGCGCGGCAGCTTCTGCGCAGAAGATTTCATTGTCGTGCCCAAGTTCATCATGCCGCCTGTGCACGGGCGGCAACAATGCGGTTGCGCAACACCATGGGTGGATCTTCGAAAGCGCATTCCACGCTGTCACCGTTTTTCAGGTACAGGTCTTCTGCATTGGGCTTGCCCACCGCAACGCCGCCGGGTGCACCCGTAGAAAACATGTCCCCGGGATACAGGGGCACCAGTCGGGAGAAGTGCTCGATGATGCGTGGCAGCTTCCAGATCTGGTCGCTGGTGTTGACCCGCATGCGCTGCTCGCCATTGACACTGCAGGTCACCCAGATGTTGTAGGGATCGGGCACCTCATCCATGGTGATGATGTAAGGGCCCAGTGGACCGAAACCGGGTGCATTTTTGGCAGTCCAGAAGCGTGAGCCGGAGGCGACCTCGCGCTTTTGCGTGTCACGGCAGGTCAGGTCGTTCAGGAGGGTGATGCCCGCCACATGTTCAAAAGCCCGCTCGGCTTTGACCTGATACGCCGGCTTGCCAATCACAAAAACCAGTTCGGGTTCGTAATCCAGGTGACTGACCGTGGGTGGCCGTTCGACATCGGCATCGTGCCCGGTCAGGCAGGCATTGAGCTTGATGAAGCCGGTGGGCTCGTTGGGCATTTCCTTGATCAGGTCGGTGCGCTTGAGCTCTTCCAGATGGGTGCGGTAGTTCTTGCCAACGCAAAGAAACTTGTTGGCGTCCTGAATCGGTGGCAGGAAATGAACTGCCGACAGGGAGTAGCTGGCCTTCTGGAGGCAGTCCGGATTGGACTGCGCCGCCGCCAGCAGGCTTTTGGCACGCGCCATGGCTGCATCGCCCTGCTCCAGCAAGGCCCGCATCGATCCTGGGAAAGCCGCTTGACTGGGCTGCAGGAGTTGCGCCGCCTGCGCCAGGTCGAGCAGGCGCTCACCGCACTGCACACCGACCCGACCGCGCAGGGGGTCAGCCCGAGTTGAAAAAGTTGCCAGCTTCAAAAATATCTCCTCTTGGTTTCAGCGACACGCCAATGGGTACAACCCTCGTAGGGCGCTCAGCAACGGAGTCGCAGCGCAGCAAAGACATCCTGTGCCGGGCGTTGACCGGGCACACAGCTTCAGTTCAGTGCGAGCATGCTGCTTCAGTTTTGTGACTCTAATCCTGTGCAGCCGGTTCAACCAGCGGCTTGCCCTCATAAGGGGTTCACGATTCGTGATGGCAGATTAGCCAGCCGTTGACGCCGATTGGGCAGCATGTCGGCCTGCTCTGCGGCCTGACACAAAGGCCCATGCCAGGTGATGCCCATGGCCTTTGAGCAGCAGGCCGCCCTGTCCGGTAGAACCTGCTGCCAGCAAGCCAGCGATCGGCTTGCCGCTGGCATCCAGAACCCGATGTTCGGTATCCACCATCAGTCCACCTTCACTGTGGACAAAAACTGAGCGCACCGGCCCCAGTGCAACAAATGGGCCATCGCCCAGAGGCCGGATGGGACCGGATTGGGCGCTGAGTACCAGCGCCGCCGCATCCATGCCCAGCTTTTGGGCAAGAGCCTGCAAGGTGGGCGCTTCGGTGAAGACATCAGGTCGGTTGCGCCGGTAATCGTCGATGTAAGCGTAGGCGATTCCAGGCGCGGTGGAGACAAAATGCGGCCAGGCTGAGAACTGCTGCGCCAAGTTGGCGTCGATCAGGATATAGCCTAGCTTGTCGGGCTGGTCGGGCAAGCGCCAGGAGGGCTTGTCCAGTTCACTGCCAAACCGTTCACCCCGCCGATTCACCAACACAGCGCCCTGGTCAAAAAGCGTTGTCGAGGGCGCCAGCGCGGTGGTGAGGAATTTCATCATCAAGGGCCGCAGAATGGCTGCCGGCAAATTGTCCAGCGACCACTGCATGCAAACAGCCAGCCAGCGCCAGGGCGGCAGGCGCCGTACAAAGTTCTCCTTGGCTGGCGCCATGAAGCGCAACTCTGGCCCGAGGGCCAGGTCCCCGTTGACAATCCTTGCCCCCAGCGCTTCGGCCATGCGCTGCCCGTCACCGGTAGCCGTCGTGTTCACCCCCTCCACCTTGGACTGCTGCGCACCCATGAAGCGTGCTTTGAACTCCGGGTCGCTGGTGAAGTCGCCTGCGGTCAGCACCACCCCACCGCGCGCGCGATAGTGAAGGGTATGGCCGTCTTGTGCCACCACAACACCCCGCACCCGATCGGACTGCACCAGCAGTGTGCTTACCCGTTGTCCGGTCTGGATCTCCACCCCTGCAGCAAGAGCGCGCCGGCGCAGGTGGTAGATGAAGGAGCGCGAGTTGGGCAGCACATTGTGCATGCGGGGCTGGCGGTGCGGCGGCTCTGGCATCGGGCCCATGAAGCGCACCCCCGAGTCGAGCAACCATTGAAAGGTTTCAGGAATATGGTCACACAGGATTCGACGCAAAGGCGGGTTGTCGCGCGCGTCCAGATCGCCGGCAAAACCTGGCATGTCGGCCCAATGTTCCTGCGGTGAATCGACAATGCCGCGCCTCTTCTGGTGCGGCGTGCCGGTGGAGGTGATCGACCCGATGGACCAGGCAGTGGAGCCGCCGAGTTGATGATTTTTTTCCAGCAAAAGCACCGTGGCGCCGCTTTCACGGGCCTCGATGGCTGCGGCCAAGCCCGCGCCGCCACCGCCCACCACCACCACATCAAAGATTTTTTCGCCCTGCATGGCTAGCCCTGTTCCTCGGATCAGAAAGGTTTAAACCATACCGCCATTGGGCTGGACGATCTGGCCATGTACCCAGGAGGCCTTGTCTGAAGCCAAAAAGGCAATGACTTCGGCCACCTCCTCAGCTTGCCCCACGCGGTTGAAGGGGCTCAAACCCGCCGACCGGGCCAGCGCCGCCTCATCCTTGCCTGCTCGAAACAGGTCGGTGTCCACCGGCCCAGGGGCAACGCCGTTGACCCGGATTTTGCGTGGCGCCAATTCCTTGGACATGGAGCGCAGCAGGCTTTCCACCGCCGCCTTGGTGGCGGTGTAAGGACCGCCGCCGGGAATGGCCACGCGCACCATGGAAGTGGTCAGCCCGATGATGGTGCCGCCGTCCACCACATGCCTGGCCGCAGCACTCAGCACATTGAAGGCGCCCACAATATTGGTTTCCACCAATTGGCGAAAGTTGGCGGAATCGAAAGTGGCCATCGGGCCTGGGGGCACATTGATGCCCGCGTTGGCGACCACACAGTGCGGCATGCTGCCAAAGTCCCTGGCCACATCGGTAAAGACCTGGGCCACCTGAGCGGCTTCACGGATATCGACCTGGTAGCCTTTGGTACTGGCACCAGCGATCTTGGCAGGCACATTGGGCGCACTGCTCACATAGGTGTAGGCCACCTCAAAGCCACCTTCTGCCAATTTCTGCACCGTGGCAGCGCCAATGCCGCGCGTGCCGCCAAAAACCAGGGCAATCTTCTTGCTCATGCGAGCTCCTATTTATTGTGGATGTCGATATGTTTAGGTGAGCCAGCACAGAGCCGGCATTGCCAGACTGCTAGCGGCGTACCTCCGCCACCAAAGGATAAGCGGGGGGATGGCGCTAAGCGGCTCAGGGGGGTCATGCGCGATGGGGCTTGCCGTAGATGGGCTCTTTGTACGGGATAGGTGGCAGCTGCCAGGTCCCGGTGGAGGGTGGACGAACTTCAGCATCCACATGCACATCGATCACGCAAGGTCGTTTGTTCTTGAGGGCCTGCTGCACTGTGGCGCCCAGGTCCTGGGAACGGGTCACGGTGAAGCCGTCTGCCCCACAGGCACGTGCCCAAGCCGCAAAGTCCGGGTTGTAGCGCTCGCCACTCTGACCCTTGTAGAAAGCAGTGCCGATTTCGCGGCCATTGAACAGACCGTACTGCAGGTCGCGAATGGCAGCCCAGGCGAAGTTGTTCCAGATGATCCAGATCACCGGCAGCTTGTACTCCACCGCAGTACACAGAACATAGGGCGCCATGGTGAAACCGCCGTCACCGACCACCGCCACACACGGGCGCTCGGGTGCGGCCAATTGCGCGCCCATGATGCCGCAGACGCCAAATCCCATGCTGGAAAAGCCCCAGCTGTTGAGCATGCTCTGGGGCCGCTTGGCCTGCCAGAACTGCATGAACCAGTTGTGGTGCACGCCTGAGTCGAGCGACAGAATCACATCATCGGGCAATACTTTCTGCAGCGTGCCCACCACAAACTCCGGCCGCAGGGGACTGGTCGAGTCCGAAAAGTGCGGGCGCACAAACGCCTCCCACTGGGCCTGCCAGGCTTGCACCTGGGCCAGCCAGGGTGCAAAGCGAGCCGCCGTGATCTCCTGGCGCTGCGGCAAGGCAGCGAGCAACTGACGTGTGAATACTTTGATGTCAGCGATGATGCCCAGAGTGGGCACATAGTTGCGCCCCAGCTCTTGCGGGTCGATGTCCACATGCACCAGCTGGGTCTTGGGGAAATTCCAGGAATAACCCGGATGCCAGCTGGAAGCGCTGCGGTCATCAAAACGCGTTCCCAGGGTGATCACCAAATCGGCGCGCCTGCCCGCCTCGTTGGCCGGATAGGCGCCGTTGCGGCCAATGAAGCCCAGTGCTAGGGGGTGGTCGCCCCGAATCGCTCCCATGCCGTTGGGCGAGGTGATCACGGGGATGCCCAGGCTTTCGGCCAGTTCGGTGATTTCCGGGCCGGCTTCTGACAGGGTGGCGCCGTGTCCAATGAAGAGCACCGGCTGGCGGGCAGCGGCCAGCAGGCCCAATGTCTGCGCCACATCCGCATCGCTGGCACCAGGACGGTGGGCGCGGTGAATGTTGGAGGACGGCGGCAGCTCAACCTCATCCTCTTCCTGATAGACGTTGTAGGGAATATCCAGGTTCACCGGTCCGGGCCTGCCGGTGACCATGGTGTCCATGGCCTGGCGTAGCGCCAGTGGCAGCATGTCCACCCGGGTAGGCTGAAAGGCGCGCTTGACTACCGGCCGCATCACCTGCGCGAAATCTGCCTGGTTGTGCTTGTACAGCTCCTGGAAGGGCGCCCGGTTGTGTTGCGAGGTCGGCACATTGGAGGTAATGCACAGGAAGGCTGACGAGTCCGACAGCGCGGTGGCACATGACATGACCATATTGGCAGAGCCGGGGCCGGTCGATGTGAGGGTAGCCACCGGCTTGTGCTTGACCCGGAAATAGGCATCGGCCATATGCCCGGCGCATTGTTCGTGCCGCGGCGAAACCAGTTGCAGCTGGTCCTTGACGTCGTACAGGGCATCCAGGATGCCGACATTGCCATGGCCGCAGATGCCGAAAATATAGGGCACCTTTTCCTGCACCAGGTACTGGGCGATCAGCTCGCCGCCTTTCATCTTGGGCATGATTGCTTCTCTTTCAAATTGTCGTGAATGTCACTATACGTTCCTCGGTCATCTCGCGCACCGCGTAATGCGGTCCCTCGCGGCCAAACCCGCTGTCTTTGGAGCCCCCATAAGGCATCAGGTCCACCCGCGAGCTGGAGGTCTCATTCACATGGACCCCCCCCACCTCGAGTTGCTGTGCGGCACGCATGGCATCACTGAGGCGGTTGGTGAACAGCCCGGTGGCCAGGCCATAGGGTGTGGCGTTGACCCGTGCAATGGCCTGATCAAGCGTTTTGAATGGCAGGATACAGACCACCGGCCCAAAGATTTCCTCGCAGCCCACTTTCATCTCATGCCCAACATTGGTCAGCAGGGTGGGCGGAATCACCGCACCCTGGCGCGGGCCGCCAGCCAACAGTCTGGCGCCGCCCTTGACAGCCTCCTCAATCCAGCTCTCCACACGAACCGCATTGTCCTGGCTGATCAGCGGGCCGACAAAGGTATCCGGTTTCATTGGGTCACCGAAAGTCAGGGCCTGGACCAGCTTGGCCAGGCGAGTTTCCACCACCTGCATCAAGGACTCATGGACCAGCAGCAGCTGGACCGATGTACACACCTGGCCCGCCTTGCGATAGCCGGCATTGACAATTTTGGGCAGGGCCGCATCCAGCCCGGCGTCATCACACAGAATGGTGCAGGCAATCGAGCCGAGTTCCATTTGCGTTCGACGCAGGCCTGCCGCTTGCTGAATGGCGCGCCCCACCTCGGTGCTACCCGTGAATGCAAAAAATCTCACCCGCTCATCCGCCTGCAGCAGTCGCACCACCTCGGCGCTGCCATGCAAGACACTGAGAAAGCCCCTGGGTATTCCGGCTGCCAGCAGCACCTCTGCCAGCAGGCAGGCCGTCATGGGGGTATTGGTCGAGGGCTTGAGAATCACCGCATTGCCGGCTGCAAAAGCCGGCGCCACCTTGTGGGTGACCGTGTTCAGGGGTGAATTGAAGGGGGTGACCGCGAGCACCACGCCCAAAGGCACCCGCAGGGTGAAGCCCGTTCTCCCCGCTGCGCCGGGCGCTCCCGCCAGCGGAATCACATCACCGGCGAGACGACGTGCCTCTTCGGCAGAAAGCTTCATGGTCTGGACGCAGCGTCGGACTTCACCCAGGGCATCGCTCTGGGTGAAACCAGCTTCCAGTTGCATGGCACGCACAAACTCCGCTGACCGCTCCTCCAGGATGTGGGCGGCACGCTCCAGGATCTGGCCCCGCTCATAAGCCACCGGCGCTCCTGCACGGAAGGCCGCCTGCGCTGAATCAACCGCCTGGCGGATCTGACTTGCATCGGCCAGGGTCAGGCTGGCGCATGGCTGCAGGCGAAACTTGTCCAGCACATTCACCCGGGGGCCAGCGCCCATCACCCACTGTCCATCGATCAGCAAGCCGTATGTAGCCGGATTGGCAGCGTCCAGCACCGCAGCAGGCTGGCGATCCATCACTGCGCCTCCTCTTCATCCATGGCCGGGGTGGTCACCACCAGAAATACCAGACCATTGGTGCCGGTATTGGTGAAGCTGTGGCGCACGCCGGGGGGCACATAGACATAGTCATGCGGCCGCATCAGATGCCTGGCCTCATCCAGGGTCAGCACGCCCTCGCCTTCGAGCACGTAATAGACCTGCTCCTGCACTTGATGGACATGTTCCTGCACATAGGCCATGGGCGCATAGCGCGAGATGCGAAAGTCCACCCGGGAACTTCCCGTGGTTTCGGGCCCGGCCAGCTCCTTGGACAGGGCACCGCCAAAGTGGCCGGGGTACTGCTGCCAGGGCATATTGGCCATTTTTTCCACCAGCAGCCGAAGGGCTTGTGCTTGTTTCATGGGGCACCTCTCTTGAATGGTTTGAAACTTGGGTGGGCTGAGGTCATGCTGTCACTCACAGCCAAAGAATTTTTTTGCGGTACTCAAGGTCGCTCAGCAGCGCCTGGGCGGGGCCCTCATGAAAAACACTGCCACGCTCCAGGGCATAGACCCGGTCAGCCAGCGCCAACACCAGGTCCAGGTTGTGCTCCACGATCACGATGGCAATCTGCTGGCGAAGCTTGTCAAAAGCAGTGAAGAGCTCCTGCACCACCGTGGGCGCCAGCCCTTCAAAGGGCTCATCCAACAGCAGCAGCTTGACATTGCCCGACAGCGCGCGCGCCACCGCCACCATCTGCTGTTCGCCGCCCGAGAGGTAGTCGGCCGCCACATCCATGCGCTCTTTCAGGCGCGGGAAAAACTCCAGAATCTTTGCCTCATCCCAGACCACGCCGGATTGACCATCGGCAGGACGTGCCAGACGACCCAGCGCCAGATTCTCGCGCACCGTCATGCCGGCAAACAAGCCTCGGCCCTGGGGCACATAGCCGATGCCAAGTCTTGCAATATCGGGGGCGGCCAGGCCCTCGATACGGCGCCCATTGAAGGTCACACTGCCGCTGGCCGGCGGCAGCAAGCCCACCAGGCTCTTCAACAGGGTCGATTTGCCCGCGCCATTGCGTCCGAGCAGGGCCACGATCTCGCCGGCGTGCACTTTCAGGCTGGCCTGGTTCAGGATGTGGCTTTTTCCATAAAAGGCATTGACCTGATGAAAGTCCAGCACCAGCTCGTGTACCTGGCCTTCCTGCCCAGTTCTTGCGGTGACGGGCGGCGTGCCCGAGCCGGTATAAATCTCCTGCACGCGTCGGTCGTTACGCACCGCATCGGGCGAGCCACTCATCAGCACCTCGCCCTGGTTCATCACCGTCACCTGCTGCGAAAAGGCCAGCACACGGTCAATGTCGTGCTCAACAATCAGCACCGGGATGTCTACCGCGATAGTTTTGATCAATTCGGACACGCGCTCGCGCTCGGCCGCGGCCAATCCGGCCAGGGGCTCATCAAGCAACAGGACTTGCGGCTTGGAGCCCAGGGCAATGCCCAGATCCAGCAGTCGTTGACCACCATAGGACAGGTCGCCCGCCTCGGTCAACTCCATGCCATGCAGACCAAGAAATTTCATCAGCTCGGCAGTCTGTGCATGTAACTCGGGAAAGCTGTCGATGTCCCGCCACAGGTTGAAGCGAGAGCCATGCCGCGCCTGCAGGGACAGGCGCAGATTCTCGTAAATGCTCAGCCCCTTGAACAGATTGGTGATCTGAAACGAACGAGCCAGGCCCTGCTGGCAGATATGGTCTGGCGACAGGAACTGGATTTCTTTGCCATGCAGGAATACCTTGCCCGAGTCGGCCATGAACATGCCCGAGACCAGATTGAAGGTGGTGGTTTTGCCGGCACCATTGGGGCCAATCAAGGCATGGATCTGACCGGACAGAACCGCCAGGCTGTTGTCCTTGACCGCCTGAATGCCGCCAAAGCTCTTGCTGATGCCCACAGCCTCAAGTACCGCTCCCTGGCTTGCCTTGGGCTGGAGGTAATCGGGCAAGGCCATGCCGGCAAATATTTTGCGTTTGCTCATCGCTGCGTCTTCGGCCGGGGGCGGTCGCAAACGCTTCATGATTTGAGCCCAGATCCCGGTCAGGCCAGAAGGCGAAAAAATGATGAACCCAACAAATATCAAGCCAAAGTAGAGCAGCCAGTTGCTGGTCCAGATCGAAAACAGCTCACGGAACAGCAAAAAGAACAAGGCCCCCAGCGCCGGTCCCAGAAAGCTGTGCATGCCCCCAATGACCACCATGGCCAGCAGTTCGCCCGAGAATGCCACCGTGGTCGACTCCGCTGCGGCCAAGCGGTGCAAAAAGACCATCAGGGCGCCCGACAGCCCGCTGATGGTGGCCGAGATGACAAAGGCCATCAGCTTGTACCTGTCGACGTTGTAACCCTGAAAGGTGGCTCGTTGCTGGTTCTCCCGGATCGCCACCAGCACATGGCCAAATGGTGAACGGACAATACGAAGCATCACGCACAGCAGGCCAAAAGCGATCAGCGCCACCATCAAGTAGTAGTTCAAATGCCCATCCAGGTTGAGCCAAGCCGGCCCTCCACGCTCGATGCCCCCAAGCCCCCCCTCACCCCCCGTCAGACTGGTCCAGCGAAAAGAGATGGCAAAGGTCAGCGCAGCCAGGGCCAGGGTCAGCAGCGAAAAATAGACCCCGCGCCGGCGCAGGATCAGGAAACCCACCAGCAGCGCCAACACGGCCGTGAACAGCAGGGAAAACGCAAAGGGCAGCAGGATCTGCCCCTTGAACCAGTGCAACTGAGCCAGGGCTGCGGCATAGCCGCCAATACCAAACCAGGCGCTTTGGCCAAAAGAAACCAGGCCGGTGTAACCCACCAGCAAGTTCAAGCTCATGGCAGCCAAGGCCAGGATCACCACCACGGTGGCCGCATCAAGGGTCAGGCCAATGGAAAGAAAAGCCAAGGGCAAAACCACCAGGCTGACGGCGCCCACCCACAGCGGGCGGTAGTTTGGGTTAGCAAGAAAGCTCATGCCAGGGCAGTTTTCATTCAAAGCGTTCGATGCGCTCACCCAGCAGGCCTCGTGGCCGCAGCATCAGCACCAAAAACATCAGGATGTACATGGAGGCCTCGCTTGCCGCAGGCAGGAAGTGGGTAGTGATACCGCGCACCACGCCCACCAGCAGGGCCGCCAACACAACTCCCCAGAAGCTACCCAGACCGCCAATCACCACCACCACAAAGGCGACGGTCATGATCTCGGTTCCCATGGCCGGATGCACGATGGCAATCGGCCCAAACAGCACGCCTCCCAGGGCAGCAGTCGCCACCCCCAGCACCACGATAGCGGTCATATAGGGTTGCAGGCGTATGCCCAGGACGGCCACCATGTCTGGTTTTTGCACCCCCGCGCGCACCACCCGCCCGAACGAGGTCTTGTGCAGCAAGAGCCAGATCCCGACCATCACCACACATACCAACCCAAGAATAAACAGCCGGTACTTGGAGAACATGAATTCCCCCAGCATGACATTGCCCTTGAATTCGGGCGGCATGTTGGAGGGTAGCGGGGCCGAGCCCCAGACCATGCGCAAGGCCTGCTCGGCCACCATGGCCAGGCCAAAGGTAACCAACAGGCTGAGAATGGGGTCGGCGGTGTAAAAACGGCGCAGCAGGAAACGCTCGAAGGCAACACCCAGCAAGCCGACCAGGAGCGGCGTGATCAGAATGCTGCCGCCAAAGCCTGCATGCTTGATCACTTCCAGCGACAGGTAGGCGCCTAGCGCATAGAAGGCTCCATGCGACAGGTTGACGATGCCCCCCACACTGAAAATCAGGGACAGGCCAAGGGCCAGCAGCAGATAGTAGCCGCCCAGCACCAAGCCGTTGACCACCTGCTCCAGCAGATAAACGATTTCCATGAATTTAGAGTCGCAGAAAAAGAGCCGGCACCGCCTGCGGGCGCCGGCTCAGGCACAGTCCCTCTCTACATTGCGCACTGGTTCTCGGACTTGGGAGGCGCGAGTTTTTCCAGCGGCTCGTTGGCGCCTGGCACCGCCTCGCCAAAGAGAAGGAAGTCCTGTTTGTGCTTGGCCTGGCCCTTGGGCTTGACGGTGAAGGGGTAAGCCTCTTGCATCAGCTGATGGTCCCAGCTGCGGAAGTAGGCCTTGCGCGCCTTGAGCACATCAAACTGCGCTTCGGACTCAAAGTAAGCGATCAGTTTGTCGGTGTCCACCGACTTGGTTTCCCGAATGGCCTGGGCCATCATCATCAGGGACACATACTCGATCCAGGCGTGGTTCTCAGGGATACGGCCATATTTTTTGGTGAACTTGTCAACGAAAGCTCTTGTACCAGGTGTTTTGAGTTCGTGGTGCCAGACTGTGGGCCAGATACCCCCCAGATTGCCCTCGCCCGCCGCCCAGGCGTCGGCGGTGTTGAGGTTGAAGCCGGCCACCGGGAACTGCAAGCCAAATTCCGAGTACTGCTTGACGAAGTTGGTGACCTGGTTGCCCGCCAGGTTGGTGGCGATCAGGTCGGGCCGGGCTTGGCGGATTTTGAGCAGAAGGGGGCTGAAATCGGCCAGATCGGTGGGCACCAGTTCGTCGGCAACCACCGTGCCGCCATTGGCAGTGAAGAAACGCTTGGCCTGGCGCGAGAGGTCATGGCCAAAAAGATAGTCCGAGGTCAGGGCGAAAATCTTCTTGCCCTTGACATAGCCTTCGCGCAGCAGGGCCTCGCCCGCGGCGTTGACCATCACCGTGACCGGAATGTCGACATGGAATGTGTAGCGGTTGCAATTCTTGCCGCGCAGGGCATCCGAACGTGCACCAATGCTCATGAACAAGGTTTTGTTGCGGGCCGCCACCTGGGAAATGGTCAGGGCAGAAGCCGAGTTGATTTCGCCCATCAGCACCTGAACCTTATCGCCCTCGATCATGCGCTGAGCCTTGCTGGAAGCGGTCTGCGGGTTCACCGAGTCCTCAGTAATCAAGTCCAGCTTGCGGCCCAACAGCCCCCCACTGGCATTGATTTCTTCAGCAGCCATCTTGATGCCCTGCACCGCATACTCGCCCAGGGCGCCCAGAAAGCCGGTCATCGGGGTGAGGTGGCCGATTTTGATCGTGCCGGCCTGGGCCCCCACCAGGGCTGGGTAGCCCAGGGCGGCACTACCGGCCACCAGGGCACCGGTTTTGAGCAGGCGGCGGCGCTGCGTGCTGAGTTGCTTCTTGCTTGATTCCATTCTTGTCTCCTCGAGGTTTCAGATTGAATGCAAATTGAATGCAAATGCAGCGGCCATGATAGAAGCCGCAGACCTTTAAGAAAAATACTGTTTTACGACAAGGGATATAAGCAGCACTTATAGTACTGGCGCACTGCATCTGTTCTTTCTGGCCCCCATGGATCTTCGTCAACTCAAATACTTTGTCCAAATCGTCGAAAGCGGCAGCCTGGCCAAGGCCTCGCGCCAGCTCTTTATTGCCCAGCCCGCACTGAGTCAGGCCATCGCCAAACTCGAGGCTGAAGTGGGCAAACCCTTGTTGATCAGAACTGCCAAGGGTGTGACCCCCACCGAAAACGGCGCCGCCCTGCACCATCATGCCCGCTTCATGCTGCGCCAACATGACCAGGCCCTGTCCATCGCGCGGCAGGAGCCCGGCACAGCTTATGGCATGGTGTCCCTGGGGCTGGCAGCCACCACGGTGTGTGCCGTAGGCCCCCCCCTGATGCGCCGCATCCGGGAAAAATTTCCAGGCATTGTGCTCAATGTGGTCGAAGGCATGAGCGGCCATCTGGCACAGATGATGCGGCTGGGACAGCTGGACCTGGCGATTTTGTTCAGCCGCGATGCAGTGCCGGATCTGCCCGCCGAGCCTTTGGTGGAGGAAGAGCTATTCCTGATGCTGCCCAGCAGCAGCCGCTTGGTGGCCCCACACCGCAAACAGATCACCTGCGAGGCGGTGGCCAGGCTGCCCTTGATCCTGCCCACAGGAATTCATGGCCTGCGCCGCCGCATCACCACCGAATTTGAGCAGCGCAATCTACCGCTGAATGTGGTGGCCGAGATCGACTCGCTCTCCTTGCTGCTTACCTGTGTGCGTGAAGGCATGGGCGCCACCATCAAGCCGATGTCAGCTGCTTTGCAGGACGGGGCCATGCGGCAGGACTGGCGCGCCTTGCGTTTTTCCGATGCCCAAATGAAACGACCCAACTATCTGTATTCGGTCGAGGCTGAGCGCATGTCGCCCGCTGCCGCAGCGGTGCGCAGCGAGCTGCGCGACACAGTCAAAGACCTGGTGAACAAGCGGCAATGGGAGGGGGTCAATCTTCTTTAGAAATCACCCGGGTACACCTGTGCAGGCTTGGGCTCAGAACTGGTATCGACGTAGGCCGCCGTCCACCGGTATCACTGCCCCGGTGATGTAGCTCGCACGCGGCGAAGCCAGAAAGGCGACCAGATTGGCCAGCTCGGACGGCTCCCCGTAGCGGCCAACCGGGATCTCGTTGTCAGACTGCCACTTTTGGTATTCGGGCGAGTAATTGCGCATGATCTGCTCGGACAGGATACGCCCGGGCGGAACGCAGTTGACGGTGATGCCATGCTGACCGACCATGCGCGACAGGCCCTTGGCCCAGCTGTGGATACCGGCTTTGGCGCAGAAAGCGCCATTGATATGTTCTGGCTCGCTCTTGCCGGTGATACAGATGATGCGGCCCCATTTGTGGTGAATCATCTGGTCGATCAGCGCATCGCCCAATTGACGTGGACGATGAAAATTCAGCGTGATCGCCTCCATCCACTGCGCCTCGCTAACATGCAAATCCTTGAAGCTGCGTGACCCCCCGGCATTGTTGATCAGGATATCCACCCGGCCCAGGCCTTTGGTAGACGCTTGCGCCAGCCGATGCGCGGCATCATCGGCATACATATCCTGTTCGATCAGGATCGGGGGCTTGCCACCGGCGGCCACGATCTCATTGGCCAGATCCTGCAGTTTGTCAGCGCGCCGGGCGGTGATCGCCAGGTGAACGCCTTCGGCCGCCAGCGATTTGGCGATTGCTCTTCCGATCCCGGCGCTCGCGCCAGTGACCAATGCTGTTTTGTCCTGCAACTGCAAATCCATCCATCTGCTCCTTTGGCGTACCGGACTACTGTAGACCAAGTTGGCGCCACCGATCAGTCCCTTACCGACATGGGGCAATCAATCTTCGTGATACCCGTCAGCCAGCAACCGCAGAGTGCTGCCGCTAGCTTAATCTCGCGCCGATCCACCGTCCCTGCTTGACCAGCTCGCGCACGCAGTCGAGCAGGACCACCCGCGCGGCCAGCGCGGCCGGCGACAACTCTTCCTCCGACAATCCACACAACAAGTTCTGACGATGCACCCCCGCATCACTGATGCGCGCCATGTAAAAGCGCGTCTTGGCATCTGGAAATCGTGCCACTGCGCTCCAGGGTTGCAGGGTGTCACCCAAACCGGCATCGACCGCTTCCATCAGCATGGCGAGCGAATCAATTTCCAGGACAACCTTGGGTACCAGTTTGGCTCGGGCAAAAGCCGCATCCAGGGTGCTGCGCAATCCGTGTGGCCCGGTTGGCAGGATCAGGTCTTTCTGTTCAAGGTTTGCCAGCCGGAGGCTTTGTTTGGCGGGCCGCGAACTTTGGCTTTGAGCGCTGATGTAATACAGGTCCTCTTGCAGCAGGGGCATCACGCTCCAGCGCCGCGCCGCGTTCAGCTCCTGGCTGGCACCGGTTCCCGACTCGAACAATACCGTCAGGTCAAGTTGTCGCGCATTGAGCATGGCCGCCAGGTGCCCAGAGAGGCTCTCCACCATATGCAGGCGCACATCCGGATAACGTACGCGCATGGCGCGCATCAAAGGCAGGGCGAGCACTGCCGCTGTAGTAGGCGCCAGGCCAACGCTGACCGTACCGCTCAGTCGTGCCTGCTGGGCCGCCCGAGCAGCCTGCTCAGCATGGCGTAGGGTGAGCTGTGCTTCACGAAAAAAAGCGAGCCCAGCAGCGGTAGGCACCACCCCTTGCGGGCTGCGCTGCAGCAGGCGCGTAGCCAGCTCGCCTTCCAGCCGGCTGATCTGCTGGCTCAGGGCTGATTGCACCAGATCGAGTTCAAGCGCGGCCCGGCTCATGCTGCCAAGCTCGACCACACGAACAAAGTAGCGCAGCTGCCTTAATTCCATGGCAACGATAATCGCATATCTATGGGCAAGCAACGCGTGGTGGT
>JAFMJA010000243.1 GCA_017853735.1 Burkholderiaceae bacterium
AATGCACTTCGGTCAGAAGCAGGTTTCTGACGTACTCCCGAATTCCGTAGAAACCCTTCATAGTGCGATTTGCCTCCGACGCTCCAATGCATGGGGGCTTATCGCTATCTCATGTGGGGATGTGCGCCCGTTACTGCAGACTCTGCAAGGCAACCAGGTCCTGCCACGCAGTAGCAGAAGGCCGACTCTGAGAGAAGGCCTTGCTTCCGGTTTTAAGTGGCAAGACAAGCAACCCCTGCCGCCTATACTCAGTGAATGTCCCTTGAATATGCACCACGCGGTCTGGTGGGCGTTCTGACACCCCAGGCCAACACAACGGTTGAGCCGGAATTCAACATTTTGCTGCCTGCGGGCTTGTGCCTGATTACCGGCAGGTTAGTGAGCAGCAAGCCCCGCTTGGAGAGCAGGCTTCAGGACTACTTCGATAACTTGAATTCAGCCACGATGCAATTTTCCGACGCGCCCTTGCGCGCGCTGGGTGTGGCTTGCACAGGATCCTCATACCTGAGTGGTCCAGAGCACGAGGACGCCCTCTTCGCCGCGCTTGCGCAACATAAAGGCATCCACGTTACCAGTTCAGCAATTGCCGTGGTGAATGCCTTGCGCACGCTCAATGCCAGGCAAATAGGTCTGGTATCGCCTTATCCTGACAACTTGCATGACCTCAGCGTTAACTACTGGACTGCACGCGGCTTTGAGGTCAAGGCATCCTCAAAAGTGGTAGCCCACAAAAGCAACGCGTCAAGCACCAATCCCATCTACACCCTCGACTCAAGCGCCGTGACAAATGCGCTCATGGCTTTAAAAGCCCAATCCTTGGACGCAATTGTCATGCTTGGCACTGGTATGCCAAGTTTGCCTTCCATTCTTCTGCAACCCAGCTTGGATGGGGCTGCGGTCATCTCTTGTACATTGGCTCTGGCATGGGAATGCGTCTGTGCAGCCACGGGCGAGAACCGCCGCCTCGAATCACTGCAGTCCTGGATTAAGGGTGACCACTGGCACAAGCGTCTTCGAAATGAAAGTTAATTGATGGTCGCTGAAGCCTCACAACCTGAGCGCCATCAGGCTTGAGTTAGATTTAACATGAATCAAATTTCATCTGGAGTAACAAGGTGGCAGCAAAAAAGTTGAATGTCGAAGGAAAAAAACTGCTTGATGCGATGTTGGCCAAACGGGGCTATCTTCTACCCTACCACCGTATGCTGGCAGCCTCCGACCCGAAGATGCTTGCCGCCTACGACAGCCTCTATACCCGGATGACCCTTGACAGGCGGGTTCTGACCGAGGTTGAAAAAGAAACAGTTTGGATTGCCCTGATTGCAACCACACGTGAAAAGATTGCCGTCTTTCACTTCGAGCGTGCTGAAGCGGCAGGCATGAAAAAGGGGGCAATCTGTGACGCGCTTGCCATTGCCGCAGGCTGTGAGTCTTTCAATGCCTTGCAATTCGGCCACACGGCTTTTGGCAAATGGGCTCCAGGCTCCATGACCATTAAGAACTACCTTCGCATCTTCGAGGCTGCGCGGGGCCGAACCCATAAAACAACGGCCGAAATCGCTGCAACGGTATGCCATGCTGGTCTGCGCAATGCCAACGGCATGCGCATTCATCTTCAGCGCGCTTTTGCCGGTGGCGCAACACATGCCCAGATGTCTGAGGCGCTTTCCTATGTTCTGCTGCACCGGGGCGGCCCCACCATGGTGGACGCCGTGGCTTGCTGGGAAAAAGCCTCATCCGAGCTGGCTATTCCCGGTCCCTTTTGATTCGTAGTGCCCACAACAGGCTGGCGCGCAGGAATGCACTAGCAGCCGAAGTTCATGTTCTAGTTGACCTTGATCTTTGCCGAGCTGATCACGCCCGACCATTTACTGCGCTCCCCAAGCAGGTAGGCACGGAAAGCCTCACTCGAGCCCCCCACAGGTTCGACGCCAATCGTCATCAGATGCTCGCGCGTGGCAGGTGAGGACAAAACAGCAGCAAACGCTGCGTTGAGTTTGGCCACAACGGCCGCAGGCGTTCCAGCTGGAACCAGGGCTCCGTACCATCCATTGCCATCTACATCGGATATGCCATAGTCTCCCAGGCTAGGTACATCTGGCCACAGCAAGGTGCGTTTGGGCGCAAGTACGGCCAGTGCTTTCACCTGCCCCGACTTGATCAGTCCGATCATGCCGCCGAGCCCGTCGGCGCCCAGCAAAATATGGTTTCCAAGCAAGTCGGTCTTGAGCGGTCCGGAGCCTTTGTATGAGACATGCTCTGAGCTGATGCCCGCCCTCTGCTTGAGCAATTCCATTGCAAGGTGGGAGTTCGAGCCCGAGCCCGCAGAACCGAATGTCATCGATCCTGGCGCAGCTTTTAGCCGGGTAATCATGTCGGAAAAATTCGCCAATTTGGCCTCAGGTGCAGCCACCAGCACGTTGGCATAACGCACCAGATGAATCACTGGAATGAAATCATCAAAGCGCCAGGACAACTTGTCAAAGAGCGCCTCACTGGTAGTGAAATTGGGTGCTGTCACCAAAATGGTGTACCCATCGGGTGTTGATCGCGCAACAAATTCCGTCCCGATATTGGCAGATGCGCCAGGCTTGTTTTCAACAATAACCGGCTGCCCCAGATCCTGGGTCAGGCGCTGCGCCATGAGGCGCGCAACCGTGTCAGTGCCGCCGCCAGGGCTGTAGGGCACAACAATTCGAATCGTTTTACTGGGGAAAGCCTGCCCGATGGCAGCAGAAGCTGCCAAAGACAGGGCACAGAGCAAGCCGCAAAAAATAATCTTCCTGGCTTTACACATGGTAACCAACTCCCATCAGTCAACGCGAATATTGGCAGCTTTGGCCACAGTCGCCCATCGCAAAACATCAGCGGCAATCATGGCCTCGTACTCTGCACGCGTCATGCGATTTGGCTCGGTACCCAAGTCGCGCAGTCGATTGGCGAGTTCGGGCGAATTGAGGGCGACCACAAGCGCAGCATTCAATCGGTCTGCCACAGCGGCAGGAATGCCGGCAGGACCAGAGATACCAAACCAGTTGGTGGCCACCAAGGGTGCCAGACCAAGCTCACGAACCGTTGGGACATCTGGCCAGCGTGCAGCACGCGTTTCAGACGTTATGGCAATCATGCGAAGTAAAGGGTTGCGGCCCACATCGGGCACGGCTGCAATCAGTCCATCAATTTGTCCGCCCAGCAAATCAGCTGTGGCCGGCGCAGAGCCTCTGTAGGGAACGTGTGTGATGTCAACCTTGGCTGCGTTGTTCAGCATTGCAAGCTTGACATGCGAGGACGTGCCGTTGCCGTTCGAGCCAAAACGAACCGCTCCAGGCGCTGAACGCGCTTTCGCCAACAAGTCATTCATAGTGCCGTATGGACTTTTCGCCGACACAACAATGCCGCTGGGCACCCCGGCAATCAGCCCGATATGAGTGAAATCCTTGACAGGGTCATAGGGCATTTTTGCGTACACCGCCGGCCCGATGGCGTGCGACGCGATATTGGACAAAACCAGTGTGTAGCCATCGGGAGAAGATTTGGCAACAGCATCACTACCAATCTGCCCACCAGCGCCGGATCGATTTTCGACGACTACTGGTTTGCCTATCTGGGATTCGATTTCCTTGGCGGCCAATCGCCCCAGCAAATCACCCGTGCCGCCAGGCGGAAAAGGAACAATCAGCTTAAGTGCTTGGGCGGGCCATGTTTGTGCATGGACCAAGGTATAAAAAAATAGAAGGGCTGTGAGAGCAAAACTGCGAAACACGTGCATTTGACTTGGCCTAGTTACTGATTATTGATCCCCTTAATTCAGTGTATCACCAGGCTTGAACCGAATCCGTGCAAACCACGCTTTGCCAATACCACCCGTTCCCGGTCCGGCCAGTCGGCCAGTCTGGCAGTTGGGTCTGTTGAAAATTCGACCCTGGCTTGATGCACTGGCTAGATTTGCTACGCCTGCCTGGGTAGCAGCGCACCCCTGCGGTACAAGCCGCTAAGGCCAATCACCAGCAGGCGGTCGGGGCCGGGCGCTGGTGCATCAACAGAGCTTGGTAACAGTTCGATACGCCGACCCACCTGTTGCAGCAGGTGTCGCTGTCCTGAGAGGTCTGTGATCCAGCCCTTGG